>JANOVQ010000643.1:0-8296 GCA_031417495.1 Pseudomonadota bacterium
GTCGAAAGGCTCAATCGCCGCCACTCTGCCGCAAATATGCGCGCGCACGTAATCGCTGCGAAGCGCGGCAGCCGGCATTTCCACGCTTTGCTCAAGCGCCAGCGCCTCAGCGCGTGCCTCGATATCCGATGCAGAAGCGCGAAGGTGATAAATCGCGGTGAGAAATTCCATTAACCCGATCATACCTGCCGCAAAGCTTCGTGGGGTGTGCTCAGGGCGGGCGTAAGGTCGAGGTGACGAAGCGCGCTAACAAGGCTGGCCATTGCGCGGCCCAGCAGCAACGATGATCGAAACCCGCAAGCAGCGCAGTTTCCGCCGCAGGTTGCTGGGCGAAAAAACGCGCGGAAAGCGCCTGCGACACATTGCGATCAAGGGCGCCGTACAAATGTAATTGCTGGATGGCGCCCGGCAAAGGCGCTTGCTCAGCCGGATTCAAAGAGCCGCTGAGCGGTGAATAATGATGATGGGCGGTCCACGCCGCGGTATCGAGATTGGCCGCGACCGTAAGCACCCCGCTAACCCGCGCGAGCCGTGGCGCGAGCAAGGTGGCGAGGACGCCGCCGCCGCTATAGCCGATGAGCGTAATCGCCGCGTCGGGATGGCGCGCGATGATCTGCCTGGCGACCACCGCCAGGCTTGCCACCACCGCTTCGCTGTAGCGCGCCATCGTCCACAGCGGCGGCGCGCAGGCCGGGTCTGGCGACGTGAGGTAGTAGCAGGGACGACCCAGCAGCACCGCAGAGGCGGGATCCTGTTTCATCAGTTCGAGAATCAAGGGACTCCGTGCTGAGGGATCGGCGGCGATCTGACCGGGCGCCGTCCAGGGCGTGCCATCGCCATCAAGGTATAAATGTAAGGTGCGGGAGTCATCGCGCTGGCTGGCTTTCGAAAATACGATGTGCCGGAAAATCCGCCCCGTAAGTTCCTCGCGCAGCAGTCCCTCGTGCGCGGTACGCGCGGTGAACTGCTGTGACGGCGTCGCGCAGCCAAGCATTACGCACAACCCGCTGCTCAACAGCCAGCGAGACTTCACGTTATCCGTCGCAACCGTGGCGAATTTTCAT
This sequence comes from Pseudomonadota bacterium, assembly GCA_031417495.1. Lineage (GTDB taxonomy): Bacteria > Pseudomonadota > Gammaproteobacteria > CAIKBL01. Next base: position 1,065 of record JANOVQ010000643.1, read on the forward strand.
AAACAGATACTGGTTCCGTGGTGATCTTTTGTCTTTCGCGTCCGCTGACTCCCCTATACCGACGAGTTCTAGTATCGTCTGGATTCATCTTCGACTCCCAGGGCACACTTATGGAATTCGGCCTCATTTATGAACTCTCCACACCCCGCCCGTTCACGCGCGAAACGCAGAAGGCGGTCTACGAAAACGCCATCGAACAGGTCGTGCTCGCCGAACAGCTCGGCTTCACCAGCGTGTGGTGTGTGGAACATCACTTCCTCGAGGAATACAGCCATTCGAGCTGCCCGGACATGTTTCTTACCGCAGTCGCGCGCGAGACTTCCACCATCCGCGTGGGTTTTGGGATCGCGACCTGCGTGCCCGCCTTCCATCACCCCATTCGCTGGGCCGAGAAAGCGGCGTTCCTGGATATCCTCTCCGGCGGTCGGGTTGAATTCGGTACCGGACGATCCTCGACCTGGAACGAACTCGGCGGCTTCGATGCGATTGTCGATGACACTAAAAAAACCTGGGACGAATACATCCGGGTGATCCCGCAAATGTGGATGAATGAGCGCTTCGGCTATCAGGGCCAGTATCACAAAATGCCCGAGCGCAATGTGCTGCCAAAGCCCTGGCAGGATCCCCATCCGCCGATGTGGGTGGCGGTCACCGCGGCCGGCACCGAACTTGACGCCGCCGATCGCGGCATGGGCGCGTTGATCCTGAGCATCTCGGATGTCGAGCGCAATGTGCCGCGTATTGCGGCTTATCGCGAACGCATTAAGCACTGCAATCCAGTGGGCGCTTTCGTTAACGACAAAATCGCCATCGCCAACTGGATGTACTGCCACCCCGACAACGCACTCGCCAAGCAACGCGGTGAGGAGCTGGTCGGGACCTTCGGCTACATGGCGGGACAAACGGTGGAAGTCTCTGAAGCCTACCCTGCCAGCAACTACACCGCGCTCGGCTTGCTGGGTTCATTGCGCGCGGATCCCACTGCGCCCGGCGAGCAAAAGCCGCTGTCGAGCGGACTCTGCTTCGGCAATCCTGTCGCGGTCACCGAAACCTGCAAGCGCTGGGAGGCGGCGGGTGCCGATCAACTGGTGTTCATGATTCAGGCGCGCGAACAACTGCCACAGGCCGATGTTCTTGAGAGCCTGCGCTTGTTTGGGCGCGAAGTACTGCCGCAGTTCAGCGGCGGCACGCGGCGGCCGATGGCGGTGAACGCATGAGCGCGGTAGAACTGCTGTACGGCCAGCGGCCGGGCGCAACAGTCGGCGCATCTGCCGCACCGCTAAACACTGGCGCGCGCGATGAGATCACGCTGAAGGAGGTAGAAATTCATTACGCGCTGTTCGAGCTGCCGATGGCAAGCGTCCTGCCGCGCCTGCCCGAGAGCCTGCATCCCAGTGTGCCGGCGGTGCTCGGGATCACCGTTTGGCGCTGCCTTGCGGGTCCGCTCGGGGCTTTTTCGTTAGCGTATCTCGGCGTCGCGTGCCGGACGGGGATTAAGCCGCGCCATTTCATTCATGGCGCATTCTGTGATCGCCCCGAAGTCGCCAGCTGGCTGCGTGATCGTTATGGATTAAATTGCCAACTGGCGAAAATTCACAGCCTGGAAACCTATGATCGGATCCATAGCCGGATTGAACTTAACGCAATTCCCGTGCTCGATCTCGTCACCGAGAGTGCCATACCGCTGGTAGGGCGGGGCGCGGTGGTGAAGTACTCACCGATCCTCAACGCAGCGCGGCTTGGTAATGACGCCGCCTTAGTACAGATGGAAACCAGTTTCGATTTCAAGCGGGTGCTGCGCGGCGTGCCGCGCGCGGAGATCTTTGATGCGCACGCGCTCGGCGATGCCACCTTGCGTCCGCACTACCCGATCTCTGGCACCTTCGCGGTGGCCGATGTGCGCTTGCACCCGGCACGTTTCCGGCTCGATGCAAGTGTGCCCGCCGAGCAAGGGGGTGCGCGGAAAATCTGAGTGCCTTACGTGAAGATTAAAGAGAAGGCGAAACGCCAATTCAGCGAACGGATAAGGCCGTTATTTCTTCAGTAGCGGCGATGACCGGATCTGGGGAGAGAGTATCGTGCTCGGCGAAGTCGTCGAGAACGACGGCGTTGTTAACGGCGAAATGCCGCCCCGCACCGGCAAAGTCGAGCTATCAGCGGTCGCTGGCGCCATTTCACCCGGCGGTAGTTCCTCCTGATCGGTGTTTGCCCCCCCGTTCGCGAATTTGGGCGCTATCGCCGTCAAGCCTGTTCAGTGCACGGCGGGCGGTGTTTCCGCCCGACGTGCACTCTTAGCTTAGCTTAGCTTGCGATGCTGAAGTCTGCCGGGGGATAGAACGGCACCCCCTCGCGCATCAGCGCATCGACCGAGTTGAAGAAATCCGGGTCCGCGTTGAGTTCCCCCACGCTTTGCGGATCGAGCATGTTGGACTGCCGACGATAATTCCATTTCTGCGGACACAGCCGCACCGCTTCGCGCAGGTGGTGCTTGGCGGCTGCGAGTTCGCCTTTGGTATAGAGATACCGGCCAAGCCGCACATGCGTCGCAGCGCGCACATCGGCCTCACTCGGCCCCTGCATCCGCCGCCTCACTTCCGCCGGTGACAGTGCATAAGGACTGGCGGACCCGCGCCGTACCCAGTCGCGCAGCGCATCGATGTAGGTGTTGCGAACGGCCATCCCCTGCGCCGCTACTTCGTCCGGGATCTCAAACGTTTCACGGTTCATGTGCTGCACCATATCGCTGGTCCCGGCGGATTCAACGGGCCGCACAATCCGCCCTGCCTCGTCGATCCACACGCCCTGCGGCACATTCACCATGCCGTACAACTCAGCGACCACGTGGGCTTCGTCAATTAAACAGGGATAAGTGGGTGGCGCCTGGCGCGCCCACAGTTCAGGCGACCAGCCCATGAGCCTGGCCAATACGGCCGGACGTTCGGCGCAATCGGCTGCGCGAATCTTCGCTTCAACCGCCGCCTTGCCGGCGGTATCGAAGGCCACTGCAATTATCTCAAGGCCCTCTTTCTTAAGATCTGCATACACTGCCTGCCACACGGACAGGTCGAAGCTGCAGCCTCAGTAGGAACCCCAGGAATACAGAAAGACTTTCTTTCCGCGATAGTCGGACAGCGAATGCGGCTTGCCGTCAATGTCAGGCAATGTGAAATCCGGCGCGTTGAGTGAGAACAGCGCGTCGCGCCGTGCATTCACGCTGGTCCCGAAGGCCCAAGCGCTGTGCGCCTCATCACGAATCAGCGGCTGGCCAAGATGGCCGGCGAAGGCTGAAAGATTCACCAGGCCCGCGCTATCAAGCCAATTCGGATCCGTGCGCACGCAGGCGTCGCCTTTGCACAGTCCTTCAGTTTCAAGCTTCCAACCGGTGGTTGTTTGCAGCGCGGCTGGTGTCAGCCACAGCTGCTCTCCCTTGAGCGTTGCGGGCACGCCCTCAGTTACCCTGTCGTCGTAAAGTATGGTTGCTCCACTCATGTCGGCGCTCCTTTGGCTATGTGCGAGATTCGCACGAATAATTTATCGTCGCTTAGCGTAGATGGGAAGGCAGGCGCAGTCGGGGATGAACTAGAAGTCGCGGAGGTAATCCCAGTCGGTGCCCTTCATGATCAGGCGGTGGCGGGCACCCGGCGCATGAAAATCGAGTGACTCGTAACCGGCATCCTCCTGATACAAGGTGCACCGCCCGTCCTCCAGTGGGACCAACCTTGGCAGGAAATGTTGAATCGCAATGTCCCGTAACGACGCGGTCAACGCGGCGCCACTCGAGAGCGTTTGGAAATTGAGCAAGGTCACAAAAGTTGGCGCAGGCAAATTCAGTTCGCCTGCGACGTGTAGTGCGAGGGCGGCGGCGGGGGGCATCCAGCGGTAATCGACGATCTCCGAGTTATCGATCTTGACCTCGGCATGCGCGTTGAGCACCGCAGCAAAAAACCACGTGGCGAACCGCTTCGGCAGTTCCACTGGCGTCGTCCAGTGGGCAAACGGCAGCATCGCCTCGACCGTCAACACCAGACTGGTTTCCTCCAATGCCTCGCGCACCGCCGCACGTTTTGCGATGTCGAGATCAGAGCCCGCCGCACCGGTGCTATCACTGTCATCTACTCGTCCACCGGGAAAGACCCACGCACCGCCGTGAAACGCGATTTTCTCGTTACGCTGTACCAGCAGCACTTCGAGCGCGTGGGCGCCGTCGCGGACTACGACGACGGAAGCGGAGGGTCTAGCGGGTGCAGCGGCGGCAGTCATGGCGCAGAAGTATAACGGCTAACGAATCGTGCAACCGTCCAAAGACCCACTGGCGCGCCATTCATCCAGGATCTCAAAGAAACGCAGCGGACCGGCGCCATACGCAAACGAGAAAAAGCCGTTGGGATTGCCGCTCTTGCCCTCGTTGTTGTAATAGCCGGGCGTGCATTCGGTGCGAAACTCCTCGCCCATGTTCGCCTTACTCTGCATCTCGGCCACCCAGTCTGTTTCCCCATCTACGGTGGCTTCCACCGTGGTGCCACCGCGCGCCTTTACTTGATCAAGGATATAGGTGACGTGGCGCGCCTGCTCGTTGAGCGATTGCGGCACATTCACGGTAATCGCGCTTTGGGTAAAGCCTAGAAAGAAACAATTAGGGAAGCCGTTAGTCTGCAGTCCGTGCAACGTACGCAAACCGTTTGCCCACTTTTTACTCAAGCGGTGCCCGCCTTTGCCCACAATGTCGTAGCCGGCGCGCCGGGTGTACGCCGTGCCCACTTCGAATCCGGTGGCGAAGATCAGGCAGTCGAGTGCAATCTCACGACCATTCACCACCACGCCGTTTTCCGTCACCCTCTCGACGCCCTTGCCGGCGGTATCGATGAGCTCCACGTTAGGCCGGTTGAAGGTTGGAAGATATTTGTCGTGGAAACAGGGGCGCTTACAGAACTGCCGATACCATGGCTGCAGTTTCTCGGCGGTCGCGCGGTCTTGCACGATCGCCTCCGCGCGGGCGCGCACGGTGTTCATCTTCTGATAATCGGCCATTTCCATTAGCACGGTTTTCTCATCGCTGGTGAGGCGACGCCCCAACTTGCGCGCGGCAGTCTTGGCCGCGATGCCAGTCAGGTTGCGGAAAATATCGGTCCAGCCATCCGCCACCAGATCCTCATCCTGATCGCCGCCACTGACCAGAATGTTGAAATTCTCCATGCGCCGATACTGCCAGCCTGGTGCCAACGCCTCGGCCCACGCGGGATCGGTTTCGCGGTTGTTGCGCACATCGACCGACGACGGCGTGCGTTGGAACACGTATAGCTGTGCGGCCGATGCGCCGAGATGCGGGATGCACTGCACGGCGGTGGCGCCGGTGCCGATTATGCCGACCTTTCTATCAGCCAATTTGTGCAAATTGCCCGTGCTGTCACCACCGGTGTAAGCGTAATCCCAGCGGCTGGTATGGAAGGTATGGCCCTTGAAGGTCTCAATGCCGGGAATGCCGGGCAACTTGGGCCGGCTTAAAGGACCATTCGCCATCGCGACGAAACGCGCCCGCATACGATCCCCACGGTCGGTCTCGATAAGCCACTTCTCAGCTGTTTCATCCCAGGTCATGGCGGTGACCGTGGTCTGCAGCAGCGCATTGTCGTAGAGCTGGTAGTGGCGCGCGATGTTCTGCGAGTGCGCCATGATCTCGGGCGCAAAAGAATACTTGTGCCGCGGAATATAATTTAGCTCTTCAAGCATGGGCAGGTAGCAATAGGATTCGACATCGCACATCGCGCCGGGGTAGCGGTTCCAATACCAGGTACCGCCGAAATCGCCGCCCTGCTCAATCACGCGAATATCGCGATAGCCCGCCTCGCGCAGCCGGCCACCCATCATCAAGCCGCCGAAGCAGCCGCCGATGATCGCAATTTCCACTTCATCAAATACCGGCGCCCGCGCATTGCGCTCGACATACGGATCATCGACGTAATTGGAGAAATCGCCCTTCACCTCGACATACTGCTCGTTGCCGTCGTCGCGCAGCCGTTTGTCGCGCTCCTCCAGGTAGCGCGCTTTTAGTGCTGCTGGATCGAAATTGATTTCTCCGAGCGTTTCACGGAGGACTTCGCGCAAGTCATTCATAGAGGATCCTGTATTTCAAACGGGGTTGGGCGGGATTGTAAACGCAGCTGGCCTTGCGCCTCGAACGGTATCTGCCATCACGAGCACGGTTAGGCGCCTGAATTGTCAGAATTAGGAATCGCCCGGGAGCCAGCATCCGGTACTAAGCGACGCCGGCGACCAATCGCGGAACGTCCACTGCAGTGGCAGCGCATCGCGTAAGCGCACCCCTGCTTCTGGCCGCAGCCGCCAGGCGCGTTGAGCACCATCGAACGCCGCCAGCGAGTCACCTTCCCAGACAATTTCCGCCGCGCCACTCAGCATCAATAGATCGCCCTGGATAAAATCGATGAACAGCACGCCCGCGCGCGGATAGACCTGCAGATTGCCCAGAGTCATGAAGAAATTATTGCCGATAAAATCCGGCACCAGCAGGCTGTCGTTCGCCTCGATGCGCACGAAGCCGGCGCGACCACCGCGATGAGAAACATCCGTGCTCGCGCGATGTCCCTCGCTCGCGGGTGCGTGGGTCGCGACGAAAAACGTATCGGCCTTGGAAATCATTGCGCGCGCCTCCGCATCGAGCGCCGTCAAAGACTCCACTGCGCGCGGACGCTGGTCATGCGCCGCACGCCGCCATTCGCACTCACGTCCCTGAATATACTTGGGACAATTACCGAGCGCCTGCTCCACACTTACCGCGAAGCCTGCCGCATGCACGGCGGCGACCCGACCGTTTATGCGATTGCGTCGCCGCGTGTGGAGTTCGATGCCGAGGAAACCAAGCGACCTACCAAGTTCCAGCGCGGCGCCGAGCGGGTCGCCTGCCATGGGCAGGGCGCGAATGGCGAGCGTGCGCGGGTCGGTGGCCTGCATGAACCCCGGCTCACCGACCAGCACGGAGGCCCATGGCCGCCCTTGTCCATCGCTTGAACCGCTAAGCACGAAGGGCAGTTGCGCATAAAACTGCTGATGCTGCTCGGGCAGGTGGTCGCGAATCGCGCGCTGCGCGACCCATTCCATCCGCTCGCGCAGGTCGAGGCGTGTCTGAATTGCCTGTTCACCGGGGTTGAACGGAGAAGACTCGGGTGTGGTCATCACACACCCCCCTGGGTTGCGTGCGAAGCGCCGGCCGGCGCTTC
>JANOVQ010000644.1:0-5258 GCA_031417495.1 Pseudomonadota bacterium
CGACGAACACTATTACCGCGAATGGATGCATGAGCTGCCACCACTTCAGCACCTCAGTCGCGGCGCCGTGCTTGATGTGCATCACAACATCCTTCCGCGCACTTCCCGGCTGTGCCCAGAGGCCGACGCATTGCTCGCCGACGCAATGCCGTTAGCGGGCTCGCGTCTCAAAGTCCTCGCGCCAGCGGATATGGTCCTCCACAGCATCGTGCATGGCTTTTATGGCGGTGAGTTCACGAATTGCTGGCGGGATGTTCTCGATGTGCACGAGCTCATCACCCATTTTGCAGAGACATCGCCAGAATTCTGGGCAAACTTTCAGCGGCGGGCGGCCCAATTCCGATTCGAGCGGCCGGCCTACTATGCACTTCACACGTCATCCACCGTGCTCGGCACAGCAATCCCACCAGCCGTGATGGAACAGCTTGCCGCCCATGCGCCGCCTTGGCCGATACGTCAGATCATGAATTGGGCCATCCGTAGGGTCGTGCTGCCGGGCCTGCCTCCTACCTTGCTGGAACGTTGCGCGCTACGCGGGCTCTATTTGCGTTCCCACTGGGTCAAGATGCCACCCCTGATGCTGGCCCGCCATTTGTGGACCAAATACCGCATGCGGCATGCGCTTACGCCGGAGGCGTAAGCGGGCCCCATGGTATCCTCGGCACCCCACGCGCCAGACATTCTCGACTTCGCAATCCCAATGGAGCCCTGCATGGCCTATCAAACCTTAGAGATCACCCAGGAAGGCGCGATCGACTGGCTGTGCCTGAATCGGCCAGACCGGCTGAACACCATCAATCCCCTGATGTGCGAGGAACTCCAGCATTACTTCGACACACTCGCGCGCAATCACGCCGTACGGGTGGTAATCCTGCGTGGCGCTGGGCGGGCATTTTGCGCGGGTTACGACCTCAAGGACGCCGACCGGGTGAGTGCTGGACCCATTATCGGCATGAATGTGCAACGCCAGGTCAGCGAAGTGTTCTTGCGCATGCGACGGTGTCCGCAGCCGATTATCTGCCTCGCACACGGCGCAACCACCGGCGGCGGCTTTGCGTTTGCGCTGGCGAGCGATGTGCGAATCGTCGCGCGCGACGTAAAAATGAACGTCGCGATGATCAAAGTCGGCTTGACGGGTTGCGATGTCGGCATCAGTTATTTCCTACCACGCGCGGTCGGCCAATCTATCGCTGCCGAACTGATGATGACCGGCCGCTTTATCGGTGCCGAGCGCGCACTCGCCGTTGGCCTCGTGTCCGAAGTGGTCGGAGCGGACGATCTCGAAGCGGCCGGGCGTGCGATGGCAGCGGACATGCTAAAGACCTCGCCCATGGGCCTGCGGTTGACCAAGGAAGGCTTACGTTTTGCAACCGATGCCCCAAGCCTGGAGGCTGCGGCAGCGTTGGAAGATCGCGGGCAAATATTATGCGCCAGCGCAGGCTTCTTTCAGGAAGGCATCGCCGCCTTTCGTGAGGGTCGCGAAGCGCACTTCACTGACGAAATTTAATTACTGGTCTCATCATTTTTAAAACTTAGCGCGAGGAGCATGCAGGGTGGATCTTCAACTTAGAGATAAATCGGTGGTCGTGACGGGCGCTGCCTCCAATATTGGACGCGCGATCACCCTCGGATTCGCGCGCGAAGGCGCGAAAATTATCCTGGCCGATGTCGACGTTAAGCAGGCCGAATCGGTCGCAATTCAGGCGCGTGCACTGGGTGCCGCAAGTGCCGAAATTGCGAGCTGCGATGTGACCCAACTCGACCAGGTGCAGGCGATGTTCCGGCAGGCGGTGGAACGCTATGGCACGGTGGATGTGCTGGTGAATAACGTGGGCTGGGATCAACTCATGTTCTTCACCCAGACCACACCGGAACTCTGGCACAAAATCATTCAGATCAATTTCGTCGGCGTGCTGAACTGTACCTACGCCGCGCTCGGCATCATGGCCGCGAAGAACAGCGGCGCAATTGTCTCCATCAGCTCCGATGCCAGTCGCCAGGGCGAGCCACGCGAAGCGGTTTATGGTGGCATGAAGGCCGGGATCAACAGCTTCATGAAGACCATCGCCAAGGAGAACGGCAGGAACGGCGTGCGCTGTAATGTGGTGTGCCCCGGGGTCACGATTCCCGAGGACGATGAAGAAGTCGGCGCCAACAGCATGTGGGTGAACAAGGATTCCATGTTCACGCCCGATCAGCTGGACAAAATCGCGAAGGCCTTACCGCTTAAGAAGGTCGGGCGCCCGAAGGACATCGCGAACGCGGTGCTCTTCCTGGCCTCGAATGCGGTCGCCGGCCACGTCACCGGACAAGTCCTCAGTGTGAGCGGTGGTTACACCATGGCGGGCTAGGTTCTTAATCAATTTGCAGTTTGAATTTTCGGAGAGATTTTCATGAGCGACTACGAAGACATTATCGTTACCCGCGATGGCCGCACCGCGACGGTGTGCATCAACCGGCCAAAAAAATACAACGCCTTTCGACCGCGGACCATTGTCGAGCTGCTCGATGCGTTCCTCAAAGTCGGCTGGGACAAGGACGTGGGGTCGATCGTGTTGACCGGCGCGGGCGACAAGGCCTTCTGTACCGGCGGTGATCAATCCGATCACGCGGGTGGGCAATATGGCGACAACGATGCGCGCGGCGCCGTGGGCATGCCGGTCGAAGAATTCCACTCGGTGCTGCGCGATGTACCGAAACCTGTCATCGCGAAAGTGCGCGGGTACGCGATCGGTGGCGGCAATGTGCTGGCGACCATCTGCGATATGACGATCGCGGCCGAAAGTGCCGTGTTCGGTCAGGTGGGTCCGAAGATGGGCTCCGTCGATCCGGGCTTCGGCACCGCCTATCTCGCACGTGTTGTCGGCGAGAAGAAGGCGCGCGAGATGTGGTACATGTGCAAGCGCTACACCGCACAGGAAGCGCTCGCGATGGGCCTCGTGAACGCGGTGGTGCCGGACGACCAGCTGGATGCCGAGGTCAAAGCCTGGTGCGATGAGCTCAACCTCCGCAGCCCCACTGCAATCGCACTCGCCAAAAAGAGCTTCAATTCGGATACCGAATCCATTCGGGGCATGGGCGGCTTGGCGATGCAGGCGCTGCGACTGTACTACAACACCGAAGAGTCGCAGGAAGGCGTGAAAGCGTTAAACGAGAAGCGCACGCCGGATTTCATGAAGTACTACAAATAGACTTTCGCAACTCGAGGAAGCGCCATGGGAAACCCGCAAACCGAGGTCCATCCGGACCATGAGATTGTGATCGTTGGTGCGGGCTTTTCGGGGATTGGCCTCGGGATCCAGCTCAAAAAGCGTTACCTGCGCGACTTCGTGATCCTGGAACGTGCCGATGATCTCGGTGGCACCTGGCGCGACAATACCTATCCCGGTCTCACGGTCGATATCCCCTCGGCCTCCTATTCGTATGCGTTTGAGCCGAACCCGGACTGGACCCACGTTTACGCGCGGGGACCCGAACTCAAAGCCTATGCCGATCACTGCGCGGACAAGTACGACGTGCGGCGGCACATCCGCTTTGGCAAGTCCGTGAAGCGCGCGGTATACGACGAGGCCAACAATCTATGGCGGATCACGTCGGCCGACGGCGAGGCTTTAAGCGCGCGCTTCTTTGTGAGTGCGACGGGTGCCTTGACTGAGCCGAAGATGCCGGACATCGAAGGGGTGGAGTCGTTTGCCGGCAAAGTGATTCATACCGCGCGCTGGGACCATCAGCATAATTTCGCGAATCAGCGGGTGGCGGTGATCGGCACCGGTGCGACGGCGATTCAGCTCATCCCTGAAATTGTTGATCAAGTCCAACGCCTCGATGTGTACCAACGCACGCCGATCTGGCTCTTGCCGAAGCTCGACTCTGCGATCCCGGGCTGGCTTAAGCGGGCGTACCGGTTCATTCCCGGCGTGCAAAAGCTCATGCGCTTCCTGTGTATCTTCCTGACCGAGATCTGGGTCGGTGTGGGTGGCGCGCACTACAAGCAGTTCCCGTGGATTTTCAAATGGCTCGAAGGACAGGGCGTTAAACACATCCGCGCGCAGGTGAGTGATCCAGCCATCCAGGAGAAGCTCATTCCCACCTACAACCATTTCTGCAAGCGACCGAGCGTTTCCAATGTTTACTATCCGGTGTTCAATCGTGCCAATGTGGAATTGATCACCGATCCGATCGCGCGCATCACGCCCACTGGAATCGAAACCAAGGATGGCAAACTGCGCGAGATCGACACGATGATCTGCGCGACTGGCTTCCAGGTGTTCGAACCTGGCACCGTGCCGAGTTGCGAGATTGTCGGCCGCAACGGTCAGGAAATTGGCGCGTACTGGACTAAGCATCGGTACAAGGCCTACCAGGGCATCACTGTGCCAGGCTATCCGAACTACTTCATGATCTTCGGGCCTTATGCCATCGCCAGCGGTTCCTACTTCGGCATGATTGACACCCAGGTCCGACACTTCCTGCGTTGCCTGACCGCCGCCCGCAAGCGGGCGGCGAACTATGTGGAAGTGAAACAGACGGCACACGATGAAGATTTCGCGCGAGTGATGCGGCAGCGCGAAAATACTGTGTTGTACAGTGGCAATTGCGCCAATGCACACACCTACTACTACGATCGCAACGGCGATGGTCCATTGCTCCGCCCCGTCACCCACTTCAGCATGTGGCTCAGAAGTTTTACATTCAGTCTCGACGACTACACGTTCGCCGCCAAGTAAGCGGTCTCTTGGCGGATTCGCTCGCTCGCCAAAGAGGCGCCACGGAAATCTGTAGGACGGATAAGCAGAATTTCGCGCCTCCGATCAGCCCAGCTGCCGCATCAAATTACGCGTAATCACCATGCGCTGAATTTGCGAGGTCCCCTCGTAAATCTGCAGCAGCTTGGCGTCGCGCATCAACTTCTCGACCACGAACTCCTGCGTATACCCATAACCACCGAAAACCTGTACCGCATCGGTGGTCGCTCTCATCGCCGCATCGCCGCCGAAGGCTTTCGCGCACGCACTATGACTGCCACGCAAATCACCGGCATCGACCGCTTCAGCTGCATGCAAACTCAGCAGACGCGAGGCTTGATAGGCAATCTCCATGTCGGCCAACATCGCAGCGACCATTTGGTGATTGATGATCGGCTCGCCAAAGGTTTTGCGTTGCATCGCGTAACGAACCGACTCGTCGCGCGCGCGACGGATGACACCGCCGGCACTGGCCGCGATCCACGGCCGCGACCGATCGAAAGTTGCCATGGC
>JANOVQ010000645.1:0-4343 GCA_031417495.1 Pseudomonadota bacterium
AAAATCGAACCGCGTGATGAAACCCAGGATGGCAACGCGCAGGCTGGGACCGCGCGGGCGCTGCTGAGCAATATGGTCACCGGCGTGTCGAGCGGGTTCGAGCGCCGACTCGATATCACTGGCGTCGGCTATCGCGCACAAGCCAAAGGTACGGTGGTCAGCCTGTCGTTAGGTTTTTCGCATCCGGTCGAATTTGCGGTGCCGGTGGGGATCACTATTGAAACCCCCACGCAGACCGAGATCGTCATCAAGGGCATTGATAAGCAGCAGGTGGGTCAGGTGGCGGCGAACATTCGCGCGTACCGCAAACCGGAGCCATACAAGGGCAAAGGGGTGCGCTATCGAAATGAACAGATTCGGCGCAAGGAAGCGAAGAAGACTTAAAGAAGGTGCGCGGGCTGGGCGGTTAAGCACGGTCCGGCGGAAAAGCACCGCGAGTGCCAGGGTCCTGGGACCAAGATTTCGTGATTACAGAACATTAAAGTGGACGACCGATGAACAAGAAACAAGCACGTCACCGCCGCGCCAAAGAGACTCGGATGCACATCAGAGAACTCGGCGCCTTACGCTTGAGCATCCATCGCACGCCACGGCATATCTACGCGCAGGTGTTATCGGTGGATGGCTCCAAAGTCCTGGCGGCAGCGTCGACTCTGGAAAAAGACGTGCGCGCCACCCTGGCCCATGGCGGCAACACCGCAGCGGCAGCGACAATTGGCAAGCTCGTCGCGGAACGTGCAGTGGCGGTGGGAATCGATAAGGTGGCGTTTGACCGGGCGGGATTTAAGTACCACGGTCGGGTCAAAGCGTTAGCGGACGCCGCGCGCGAACACGGCCTGAAGTTCTAAGGCCCAAATTTTTAGGAGCGTTGAGTCCATGAGCGGTAGCGAAAACATCTCGGAAAGCACGGAAGGCTATCTTGAAAAGCTGGTCGCAGTGAATCGAGTCGCAAAGGTCGTCAAGGGCGGACGGATCTTCGGCTTTGCCGCGCTGACCGTGGTGGGCGATGGCAATGGTCGGGTTGGCATGGGACGTGGCAAAGCGCGTGAAGTGCCGGCCGCCATCCAGAAATCGATGGAGAACGCGCGCCGCAATATGAACACCATTGCGCTCAAGGGCGACACCCTCCAGTACGCGCTGATCGGCGAACACGGCGCGGCAAAGGTTTACATGCAGCCCGCCTCGCAGGGGACCGGCATTATCGCGGGTGGCCCGATGCGCGCAGTGTTCGAAGCGGTGGGGGTGCACAACGTGCTGGCCAAGTGCATCGGCACCACGAACCCCATCAATGTCGTGCGCGCAACGATCAACGGTCTGTGCAATATGTCCTCGCCGGATGCAATTGCCACCAAGCGCGGTAAGACCGTCGAAGAGATCCGAGGTTAATCGCCGTGACTTCTCTTAAGAAACTTAAAGTAACGCTCATCAAGAGCGTGGCCGGCCGCATCGAGGCCCACAAGGCTTGTGTGCGCGGGCTCGGTCTGCGTCGTCAACGACATACAGTCGAAGTGTCGGATACCCCTGAAATCCGCGGCATGATCAACAAAGTGTCCTATCTTCTCGCGGTAAAAGAGGCCTGAGATGTATTTGAACTCCATTCATCCGGCGCCCGGCGCCAAAAAGGCCAAGAAGCGTCGCGGACGTGGCATTGGGTCGGGGCTGGGCAAAACCGGCGGGCGCGGTCACAAAGGCCAAAAGGCACGTGCTGGCGGCTATCACAAGGTCGGCTTCGAAGGCGGCCAGATGCCGATACAGCGGCGGTTACCGAAATTCGGCTTTCGTTCGATGAAAGCGCTGCGGCGTGATGAAATCCGTTTGAACGAATTAGCATATGTGACCGCGGAAATCATTGACTTGCTCGCCCTCAAAGCTGCCGGACTCGTGCGTGGCGATGTTGCGGATGTGAAGATCATCGCGAGTGGCAAGCTGACGCGTGCGGTTACGGTGCGCGGACTACGCGTGACGGCCGGCGCACGCACCGCCATTGAAGCAGCCGGAGGCAAGGTCGAAGCCTAAACGATGGCCAGGGGTACTAAAAACGTGTCGGGTGGACTTGCTGGATTAAGCAAGCTTACCGAGTTGCGCCAGCGCTTACTGTTTTTGGTCGGCGCGATCATAGTGTTTCGCGTGTGCACGCATATCCCGGTGCCGGGCATTAACCCGCACGCGCTCGCCGAATTATTTAATTCGCAGAGCGGCACCATTCTCGGCATGTTCAACATGTTTTCCGGCGGTGCCCTGCAGCGTTTCTCAGTGGTTGCACTCGGCATCATGCCGTATATATCGGCTTCAATTATTCTGCAGCTGCTCACCTAATTGCATCCCAAACTATAACAGCTGAAAAAAGAGGGCGATGCTGGACGACGCAAGATCAACCAATACACGCGTTACGCAACGGTAGTCCTGGCGACCTTTCAAGCGACTGGAATCGCGATCATGCTTGAACAGCAAACCAACGCCGGCATGACGCTGGTCATGTTTCCAGGTTGGGCGTTCAAGATTACCTGTGTGACGACCTTGGTTTCAGGCACCCTGTTCCTGATGTGGCTGGGCGAGCAGGTGACGGAACGGGGTGTCGGCAACGGCATTTCTATGATTATTTTTGCGGGAATTGTCGCTGGCTTCCCGCGCGCCATCGGCGGTACCCTAGAGCTCGCGCGCACCGGCGAGCTGCACATATTTTTAGTCCTGGCTTTGTTTGCTCTCATCCTGTTAGTTACCGGGTTGGTGGTCTTCGTCGAACGTGGCCAGCGCCGGATTACGGTGAATTACGCCAAGCAACAGCGCGGGCCGCAACAGTACTCAGCGCCGTCCAGCCATCTTCCGCTCAAGTTGAATATGGCGGGAGTGATTCCGCCGATTTTTGCGTCCAGCATTATTTTATTTCCAAGCACCATCGCCGGCTGGTTTGGCAATTCGCAGGGCCTCAACTGGCTGCGTGACCTGGCGAGCGCACTGTCGCCGGGACAGCCGCTGTATGTCGCGCTCTATGCCATCGCGATCGTGTTCTTCTGCTTTTTCTATACGGCACTGGTGTTCAATCCCAAAGAGACGGCGGACAACCTGAAGAAATCCGGTGCGTTGGTCCCGGGCTTTCGTCCCGGTGACCATACCGCGAAATATATCGACGGCGTCATGACCCGACTAACCGCGGCTGGTGCGGTCTACATCACCCTGGTGTGTTTGTTGCCGGAGTTTTTGATAGTGGAATTTAACGTGCCGTTCTACTTCGGCGGTACGTCACTGCTGATTACGGTAGTCGTGGTGATGGATTTTATGGCACAGGTGCAGGCGCATCTGATGTCCCATCAATACGAAGGATTGTTGAAGAAGGCCAACCTCAAAGGGTATGGCCGTCGGCCCAGAGCTTAAGCAGGAAGACTCTCAATGAAAGTACGCGCATCGATTAAGCCGATTTGCCGCAACTGCCGGATTATCCGGCGTAAGGGCACGGTCCGAGTGATCTGCAAAGATCCTCGCCACAAGCAGCGTCAAGGTTAACGAGAAAACGAGGCACCGATTATGGCGCGTGTTGCAGGTGTAAACATCCCTGACCGGAAACATACGGTCATTGCCCTTACCCATATTTATGGCATCGGCTCGACGCGGGCGCAGAAGATTTGCGCCTCAGCCAAGGTTCCGGCGAATGCAAAAATCAAAGATCTGACCGAGGAGCAGCTCGAAGCGCTGCGCACCGAAGTCGGCAAGTTCACGGTCGAAGGTGATTTGCGCCGTGAAGTTTCGATGAGCATCAAACGCCTGATGGATCTGGGGTGTTACCGCGGCGTCCGACATCGTCGGGGTCTGCCGGTTCGTGGCCAGCGTACGCGCACGAATGCTCGCACGCGCAAAGGCCCGCGTCGCATGGTCAAGAAGTAAGCAGGATATTTTTGTATGGCAACCGCAGCGGCTCCAGCCAAGACGCGTAAACGCGTAAAGAAGACCGTCGTCGATGGCATTGCGCACATCCACGCGTCTTTCAACAACACAATCATCACGATCACTGACCGGCAGGGCAACACCTTGGCGTGGGCCACGGCCGGCGGCAGCGGCTTTCGCGGGTCGCGTAAGAGCACGCCGTTTGCAGCGCAGGTCGCCGCCGAGAAGTTGGCGCACGTGATCGACGATTTCGGCACTCAGACCTTGGATGTGTTCGTGAAGGGGCCTGGACCCGGGCGCGAGTCTGCGGTGCGAGCGCTGAATGCCGCTGGTTTTAAAATAACGAACATCACTGATGTGACCCCAATTCCGCACAATGGCTGCCGGCCACCTAAAAAGCGCCGCGTATAACGATCGAGGATAGTGCATGGCCAGATATCTCGGACCAAAATGTAAGTTGAGTC
>JANOVQ010000646.1:0-2796 GCA_031417495.1 Pseudomonadota bacterium
ACGACCGGCGCCGAACTCGGCAGGTTTTACGGTCAGTCGACCGGCGAAGCGCTCGGCCTCGGACGGCAAGTTCTTGAAACGGTGAGCGGCAACGGCAACTACTACTCGCTCTCGCCGTTGGCGGATCCGGGCGGTACCTCGAACGCGGGTTCCGTCTACCTGCTGAATGGCGCCAACGGTACCCTGCTCGGCCAGGCGGATGGCGATACGGTCAACGAATCCTTCGGCAACAACTTCTTCGACCGATTCACCCTGTTCTTCACCGGCGCAAGCACCGACTCGCTGGTCTTCAGCGCCGCCGGACATGGCGGTGGCGGCACCATCGTGCAGATCGCCGATGTGGATCTTGGCAGCGGCACGATCATCCGCAACCGACTTGACGGCACAGTAGGGGCCGGCACGGCCGAAGGCCTGGGCGGGTTCAGCTTGCAGATAGCGCCCGATAACCTGCACTACTTTGTGCGCAGCCCCAACGCGGATCCGAGTGGCGTAGTGGATGCAGGCTCGATCTACTTCGTCGATATCGCGAGCGGCGCGTTCACCAATCGAATCGATGGGCTTTCGGCCAATGAGCAGTTTGGCTCGTTCGGCAATAGTTCGGTATTTCAATTCGGCAGCAACCTCTTCGTCACCTCCAAACTCGCGGACGTCGGCGGTGCAGTGGATGCCGGCCGGGCGTTAGTGGCCGATAGCGCCGGCACGGTGCTCGGGAATCTGTTTGGCAACAATACGAACGAATTCCTCGGCTCAAGCCTCCAGTTTGTCTCCAACGATCTCTGGGTGTTCGCGCCGTTGCACAACAACGGCAGCGCGACCGGCGCGGGCGGCATCTTTGCCGTTGCGAACCAGGATCTCGGCGGCGGCAACATCGTGCGCAACAGCCTGCTGGGCGGCGCGACCAACGACGGCCTTGGCTCCCTGGGTGCGAATTTTGTCGGCGGGGGCAACGCGTTCATTCGTGTGCCGCTGGCAGATGTCGGTGGCGTGACCGATGCCGGTACCGCGATTCTCGTGAATTCACAGCTGCAGGAACTGGGCCGTACCAACGGTACCAGCGCGAATGAATTATTCAGCAACAGCTTTTTCTTCCAGTTGGTGGGGAATAATTTCATCTTCCAGAGCGCGGACGCGGATATCAACGGACTGGTGGATGCGGGGACCGTTAAGCTAGTCAGTGGCACCACGGGTACCCTGATCGGCGAGACGTCCGGGACCAGCGCGAACGAGCGCTTCGGCGCGAATTTTCCGAACTTTGTGGTCGATAACAACCTACTGTTCCGGAGCGAGAATGCCGACATCAACGGCGTGGTCGGTGCCGGCACGGTCAAGCTTGTCAGCGGCACCACGGGCACGTTGATCGGCCAGACCTCTGGCAATACCACGAACGAGCACTTTGGTGCGCGGGGACTGATCGGACTCGGCAACAATGGGGTCGCCTTTGAAAGCCCCGATGCCGATGTGGGCAGCCTCACGAAGGCCGGCGCTATCGTCCAGATCGATCCGAAAACGGGTCTTGAAATTCAACGCGTGGTCGGGATTAGCGCGAATGAGCGCCTGGGTGCATTTGGCAGATTCTTCCTTGGGAGTGGCAGGGTTGGCTTTAACAGTCCGCTGGCCGACGTGAATGGCGTGACGGATGCCGGACGTCTGGTGTTTTTTGACCCGACCGTCGCGAACGATGGGGGTGCCGCCACCGATCTGCTGTTTAGCAACACCCCCAGTGGTGACTTCGTGGTGACCACTGGCGCGATTCAAAATGCGTTGAATGGCGGTGCCAATCTCATCCTGCAGGCGAACAGCGATATCGTGATCGAAAAAGGCACGGTGCTCACCGCGACTGGTGGTAGCCTGACATTGCAGGCGGGTCGGTCGATTTTGGTGAATGGTTTGCTGAACATGCCGGAGACGGCGTTGAAATTAATTGCCAACGAATCTTCTGCCAATGGCGTAGACCTGACCAATCGTGGCAGCGGCAGCGGTGATTTTATCCTCGAAGATCCGCAAGTCGTCGGCAAAACCATCGAAATTTCGGCTGAGGCGGTGCGCCTGTTTGGCGGCAGCGATTCAGAGGCCACGAACGTGCTGCAGACCACCAGTGAGTTCTTCGAGAACTTCCTGCTGGACGGCAAGTTAACGTCGCCCGCGACATTCGTGTTCGGTCTCGAGAGCCTGTCTGTGGTGGCCAATGAAGTGGAACTCGTGGGTGGGGATAGTCCCGGGGCTTTCGCGGCGTTGGTGTCCGGCGGTGAATTCACCGTGGATACCTCCAGGCTCATCCTAACCGCCGGTTCTGCGCCCGGTGCGCATGCGTTGCTCTTAGGCCTGGGTGGGCTTGGGGAATTTATCTTCAATGAGTGCATCGGCTGCGGCGAGACTCTGCTCTTCACCGATCCGTTCCTTGAGGATGGTCCGACCACCGGATTATTTATCGCCGGACTCTTCCAGGAACCCACCGTCAATTCGATTCTCTCGATGCTTGATCGCGGCACTAGCGACGGGAACGGTGATAGCGACGATGACGATGACGATGACGACGACACCAAGGAATGCGGCCTCTAGGGCCGCGAATGTCTAAACGAGTTTCCTTGGCACCAATGCCACCAATCCGGAGCCTATATGCGTGAACTGACCTTATCCGAAGTGGAAACCCTACTCAAAGAAGGGGTCGCCTATGCCCAGTCTCAGGGCCGCCCGAGCTCAATCTCGGTGGTGGATTTCGGGGGCAATCTGCGCGGTGCGCTGCGCCCGGACAAGGGCCGCATCGCGAATATCTTGATCGCCGAGAAGAAGGCCTGG
>JANOVQ010000647.1:0-10512 GCA_031417495.1 Pseudomonadota bacterium
GACGAACCGTTTGCCGGCCAGGATCCCATCTCGCTCGGCATTTTAGTACGCCTGATCCGGCAGTTGAATCAGGCGCTGAAGTTAACCAGTGTGATCGTGTCGCATGACGTGATCGAAACGGCGACCATTGCCGACTACATGGTGTTGATTGCCGACGGGCGCGTGGTGACCCACGGGCCGCCTGCCGCGTTGAAGAATTCGCGCGATCCGGCAGTCGTGCAGTTCATGCGCGGCGAGCCCGATGGCCCCATGCCTTTTCACTACTCGGGTCCTGGTTATCTGGAAGACCTCCTGGGCGAGCAGCCATCATGAGTGAGCTGTTCGCGCGTCTCGGACGGAGTAGCCTGCTGGCCTTTGAGCGGCTTGGGCGCGCGAATATTTTCCTGCTCCAGGTTTGCGCACGGCTTGGCCTAGCGTTCTCGCGCCCAGCCTTGGTGCTGCTTCAATTGTGGGCAGTAGGCGTGCAATCGCTGCTCATCATTACTGTCTCCGGGGCTTTCGTCGGCATGGTGTTGGGCCTGCAGGGCTACAACACCCTGGTGACTTTCGGCACCGAAGAATCGCTGGGCGCAGTGGTCGCACTTTCACTGATCCGTGAGCTCGGGCCAGTGCTCACCGCGCTGCTTTTCGCCGGTCGTGCGGGCTCCGCGCTGACCGCAGAAATTGGTCTCATGAAAGCCACTGAGCAACTCGCGGCGCTGGAGATGATGGGCGTCGATCCGCTGCGTCGAATCGTCGTGCCCCGTTTCATTGCCGGCCTTTTGGCCATGCCGCTATTGGCCGCAATTTTTACCGCGATTGGTATTCTTGGGGGCTATTTCTGCGGAGTCGGGCTACTCGGCGTGGACGCCGGCGCGTTCTGGTCACAGATGCAACTTCATATCGATTTGGTCGAGGATGTAGGACAGGGCGTCTTGATCAAGAGCATCGGTTTTGGCGTAGTAGTGACCTGGATCGCGTTATTTGAAGGCTACGACGCGGTGCCAACTTCGGAAGGGGTAAGTCAGGCGACGACGCGCACTGTCGTGAACTCCTCGCTTGCAGTGCTCGCCCTCGACTTCGTGCTGACCGGGCTCATGTTCCATTAAGGTTCTGTAGGGAAGACTATGAAAATTACCCATACGATGGAAATTGGCGTTGGCTTGTTCGTGAGTCTGGGACTCGCCGCATTGCTGATGCTGGCCTTGAAGGTCGCCAATGTGAACTCGCTCGGCGCGCCTGCGGGTTATCGGGTGACCGCGAGTTTCGACAATATCGGCGGCTTACAGGTCCGTTCGCCGATCAAGATGGGTGGGGTGCTGGTCGGACGTGTAACTGGTATCGATTATGATGCCGAGCATTTTCGGGCGGTGGTGGAGATGCGGATCGATCCGCGCTTCCAACACATTCCCAGTGATACGGCGGCGAGCATCTATACCGCCGGTCTGCTCGGCGAACAGTATATAAACCTCGATCCGGGCGGTGCGGAAGATTTTCTAAGCGAGGGGAGCGAACTAGAACTGACTCAATCGGCGGTCATTCTGGAGCGTACCCTACAAGAGTTTTTATTTTCGAAAACAGCAAAAAGTGAACCCAAGACACCATGAATAGATCGGCTTTTTCCAGACTGCGCGCGCTTTCTCCCTGGCCTACGTTATTTCTGTGCCTGTGCCTGTGCCTGTTCCTGCTGCTATGGCTCCAAGTGGCGCGGGCGAACGCCGCCGAGCCACCGGCACAATCGTTGGTCCGCACCACGGCGGATTCTTTTCTGGCCCGCATGCGGGCAGATGCCGCGGCGAATGCTGCAGACCCGCAACAGATCATCGCCAGTGCAGAATCGCTGATACTTCCCCACTTCGATTTCGAGTTAATGTCGCGGCGTGCGCTCGGTCGCTACTGGCGAGATTTCTCTGTGGAGCAGCGCGCACGCTTCGTGCAGGGATTTCGCACACTCATGCTGCGCACCTATGCGAACACCTTGAACGATTATCGGGATGCCAAGATTGCCTATCTGCCCGCCCGCCAACTTGCCCCGGAAGCCACGCGCGTGCGCACCGAGGTTGCCCGCGCCAGCGGCGGCGCCCCCGTCCAGATCGACTACGAGGTTCGGCAACAGGCAGCCGGCTGGAAAATCTGCGATGTCGCGTTAAATGGTGTGAGTCTGATCATCAGCTATCGCGCAGGATTCGCCAAAGACATCGGCACACTCGGTGTTGAAGGCGTGATCGAGCAACTTGCTGAGCGCAATCAGCGGCCGCTGTAGGGAATCTCGGGTTTTTTGCCGGGCCCCTCAAACGGGATTCCCCGGCACCCTCAATTCGGCTGCCGACAAATCTTCCGGCACGCCATCCACGACCATCACAGTCCGCGGTGGTCGCGCCAACCAAGCGAGGACCGGGGTGCCATCTCTTGCTTCAGCGGGCAAATACCCGGCGCTGCGGGCGAGGGCCGCTAAGCTCGCCGCAGAATCGGGATTGACGATTACGCCGTGAACGTCCCTCTCCCTTGCCCCCCGGAATGCTCCGGCATGCGCTAAGCTTCAAGGCAGCCATTCATGAAGCGCAGCACTGGCGAGCGCGTGAGGAGCACCTGATGAAATCGTTTATTCAAAACATCCTGGTCCCGGTCGATGGTTCGGAAGGCGCAGGTCGCGCGACGATCTACGGCGGAAATCTCGCGCGCTGTACAGGCGCCCAGGTAATCTTGCTCCGCGTGCATAGCCCGGAGATCTATCCGTTAAATGTGATTGGTGAAATTCCACCGCTGGCGGATCGCGAATACCTTGAGCAGATGACCGACCAGCTGAATGATCCGAGCCAGGACGCCGCGTTCGCCACCGCGGATAAAAATCTGGGAGACCTGCCTTTTCGCGCAGCGCGGGTGATTGTTTGGGGCCAACCGGCGCGCGAAATCTGCGACTACGCGCGCGCGCATGCTGTTGATCAAATTGTGATCGGATCGCGCGGTCGCTCGGTGTTCTCGGCGCTGCTCCTCGGTAGCACCAGTTCGCAGGTGCTGCACCACGCGCCATGTCCGGTCACGGTGGTACATTGAGGCACCGGAGACACGCGTTAATCACACCGCTCACCAGCGGGGACGCGCCATCGTGATCACGCCTCCGATTTCGCGTGAACATACTCTCTGGGTTTGGCCTGCTTGCCGGCCTTTGCTTGCTGCCGTACGCTGCCTGCGTACCCATTGGGAGATCTCCCTATGACCACCATAGACGAACAGCTCACTGATTCCGCCACCTTCCGCGACGAGCGTTTCTACACCTTGCTCGCGCAGATGCGACGCGAACACCCAGTGCACTGGACGACCGGTCACAATGGCGCGCGCTTCTGGTCGATCTTCAAGCATGCAGACGTTAAGCGGGTGATGCATGAAGGCAAGCTATTCAGCTCTGAAGTGGATGGCATCATGCCGATCATGGACGAGGCGTTGAAAGAGGCGAACCGCGATGCCTTCGGCCCGGGTGAAATGCTGATCGCGATCGATCCTCCGCGCCACGGCAAGTTTCGCGATCTCATCTCGGCGCCGTTCATGCCGAACGCCTTGCTCGAAACCACCGAATTCAAGGCGGATCTGATCAGAAAAATCTTTGACGAACTGCCGACCGACGGCGTGATTGATCTGGTCGATGATCTCGCCGCCAAAATCCCGATGACGATCATCGCCGATATTCTCGGCCTCCCGCAGGAACGCTGCAGCGATTTACTCGCGTGGGGCAAGATGGCCTTGACGGCATCCGATCCCGAATACCACACCGGCGATGCCGCGGCGACCACCGCCGCTGGGATTGCGCAGATCCGGGAGTGCGTGCGCACCATCGCCATGCCGCGCAGAACCTGTCCGCACGCGGATGCGCTGAGCGCATTGGCCACCGGCATGATCGATGGCACCGCGCTCACCGAATCTGAAATCGTGCAAAACGGCACCTTGATGATATTGGCGGGTTTCGAGACAACGCGGAATTCCTTTTCCGGCGGCCTGCTCGCACTGTTGCAGCACCCTGCGCAGATGGAGCTGTTGCGCCAGGATCCCAAACTCATCCGCCGCGCCGTCGAGGAAATGGTGCGCTGGGCGAATCCGGTGATCACCCTGATGCGCGTGGCGACTGCAGATACGGAAATTGGTGGGCAGGCGATCAAAGCCGGCGAGCGAGTGGTCGTGTGGCTAGCATCGGCCAATCGCGACGAAGACGTTTTCCCGCATGCCGATGAATTCGATGTCACGCGCTCCCCTAATCCGCATATCGGGTTCGGCTTTGGTCCACACACCTGCCTCGGCGGACCGCTCGCCAAGCTCGAACTTCGAGTCGCGCTTGAAGAGCTCCTCAAACGCTACGAAGGGTTCGAGGTGGTGGGTAAACCAGAACGCACCCAGGCCAACTTCGTGGGCGGCTTGAAGCGCTTTCCCATTCGGTTGATCGGTAGAAGGTCGGCGGTGGCAGTGGCTTAGGATTGTTCGTCGGAATTGTCTTAGCCCCAGAGGGAATTCACCGTCACGGCCGAGATCTGCCGCTACACGCGCGCCAAAGCCTTCGCGCAGGCAGGTAAAGAAAGCGAACTCTTTGCACGCTTCACCAGCGTGGCCGGTGCGCGCGGTGCGGCCGATACCGTGCGCGACATTCGCGGCTTTGCGGTGGAGTTCCAGACCGAGGAAGGCAACTGACTGACAACCGATCCAGCTCACGGCAGGCGTGTTGCACTGGCTTCGGGAATTTCAGAGGTAGAACTTGCCGCCGTCTGATCCAGTGGATCACCCTGGGCGCGCGCACCTTTTGGCGGCAGGCTTTTGTGCCGTGAGTAGGGCGGTAGTGCGTTCGCCTGCGTATACTTAAGACGTGTAATCAAACCTATCGGGGAGCATGCGATGAGCGACCATGTCTACAAAAAAATTGAACTCACCGGAAGCTCGACAGAAAGCTCCGACCAAGCGGTGCGTAATGCCATCGCGAAAGCAGCCAAAACCATTACGCACATGGATTGGTTCGAAGTCGTCGAGACCCGCGGTGAAATCAGGGATGGCCAGGTGGCCTTCTGGCAGGTGACGCTAAAGCTGGGATTCCGCCTTGAGGGTTGAGAGGTCACCAAGGAAGTCGGCGTGGCCAAAAATTAGTCACGTCGGCGTAACTTTAAAGGGCCGTCTTTCTTAGTACCCAAACCACCGACGCGAGCCGCGCCTCAGCCCCCTTAAAATGCGGCATGATCTCCTTGCCGTAATGTCGCGGCGATTCGAGGATTTTCGCAGCGCGGAATTCGTCCCAGCTGCATCATGCAGACGAATTGATCGACGCCCAGCGACCACGCAGGGATGGGGGTCCAGATCGGCGAGGCTAGCTGAATTTATGCGGCCACGCGCGGCATGACTTCACGCGCAAAGCGGTCCATTGAAGCCAGAATTTTTTCTTGGCCAAGCCCACCGAAGTCGGCCAATAGGCTGATATTCGTGATGCCTAATTCTCGAATCTCCGCAATGCGCGCCGCGCACTGTGCGGAATCGCCAATGATGACCTTCTGCGGATAAAGCGTCTCGTAGGTCACGCCGCGAAACGCCTCCGACAGCGACTTATACGCCTGGTATTGATTCGAATACGCGGCTTCGGTATTCGAATCAATCACCGATTGGACATAGCGCATCAGCGGCCCGCGTGTATCGGCGATTGCTCGTTCGGAGGTTTCTGCACAATAAAAATGATAGACCCCTAATATTTCTCCCGGCGTGGCGTGGCCCGCCGCGCGTCGCGCATCGCGGTAAGTCGCAATCCGTCCGGTGAGGAATTTCGAAGTTGGCGCGGCGTAGGGGACGGTCATGAGGTTGTGACCCTGGGTGCCGGTCCAGGCGAAGGATTCTTCAGTGAAGATGCAGGCCACATAGAACGGCGGCATTTTTTGCACGGGCTTGGGAATGACGGTGATATCCCGCACCTGGCGAAACTTACCTTCGAACGAGAAGTGATCTTCAGTCCAGGCTTTCTTGATCAGTGCATGGGCTTCTTCGAAGAGCAGTCGGCTGTCGCCCATATCGCGCTCGAAATTATCGTACTCTGATTTCTGGAAGCCGCGTCCGATCCCGAACTCGAGGCGACCGCCAGACAAGCAATCTAACATCGCGAATTGCTCGGCCACGCGGATCGGATCCTGCAAGGGTACCAGGCAGATTCCCGATCCCAAGCGAACCCGCTTAGTGCGCATGGCGACCGCGGTCGCTAAGATTGGAACCGAGGGGATGTGGCCGCCGTAGGGATGGAAATGATGTTCTGCGAACCATACCGAGTGAAAGCCGTGCAGTTCCGCGCGATCACTCTGTTCCAAGATGGATTGATAAAACTGAGCGTCGCTGCCATGAACCTCGGGGTAGAAAGTCGGCAAGTGAAAAAGCGAAATTTTCATGTAGCTCTCGGTTGTGCTGTGTTTGATTTAGTGCTGGCATGATCTCGCCCACGTGCGCGCATCGCAGCGTTCACAGTCCCAAATAATGGCTGCAGGCACCTGCCCCAAGAGACACCATTTGGCGGTCCGATGCAACCGGGAGCCCAGGAAAACTCCTATCCAATCCTCCTACCTAAACTGCCCGACGAGTCTTTGTTGATGAACGCTGTGGCACCGCGCACAGAAATCCTTTTTCGGACTGCGTTGTGGTATTGGTTGCGCCTGGGCTTTATCAGCTTTGGCGGTCCCGCCGGACAAATCTCAATCATGCATCGCGAACTCGTGGAAGAGCGTCGCTGGATTTCTGAGGCGCGTTTTCTTCACGCGCTGAACTATTGCATGCTGTTGCCGGGCCCGGAGGCGCAGCAACTCGCAACCTATATCGGATGGCTTCTGCACCGCACGCGGGGCGGAATCGCAGCCGGGACGTTATTCGTGTTGCCCTCTTTCGTCATCCTGTGTGCGCTCGCGTGGGTGTATCTGCGTTACGGTCAGCTCCCACTCGCGCTCGCAGTTTTTGCAGGCATCAAACCGGCGGTGACCGCGCTGGTGCTCCATGCAGCGTTCCGGCTGGGGGCGCGCACTCTCAAGAATTTCGGGCTGTGGGCTATTGCCCTCGCCGCGTGTGGTGCGATATCCGTGCTGCACGCGCCTTTCCCCTTAGTGATTGCAGCGGCTGCAACGCTTGGCGTTCTTGGGTCTTTTGCGGCGCCAGCGCTCTTTGCGGGACACCCCGAAGCGTCTTCGGCTAGTGCGACGCTGAGCGATGATGCGCTGCATACCCAGCCCCATACGCGCTTTCGCGCGCGCAGGTTTATCCTGATTTGCGGTGTCGGCGCGGGCCTGTGGCTGCTTCCGATGGGCTTGCTCGTGGATTGGCATGGCTGGCACGGACAATATGCGCAGCTTGGCTGGTTTTTTTCTAAAGCGGCGCTGTTGACGTTCGGCGGTGCCTATGCGGTGTTGCCGTATGTTTACCAAGGCGCAGTGCTGAATTATGGCTGGCTTAGCGCGGCCCAGATGATGGATGGTCTCGCCTTCGGTGAAAGTACGCCGGGGCCACTCATTATGGTGGTGACCTTTGTGGGTTTCGTCGCTGGTTACGAAAGCGGCCCATTGGCCGCAGGATCACCGTTGGTGTCTGGCTTGGTGGGCGCCGCGATTGCGACCTGGTTTACTTTTCTGCCGTCGTTCTTGTTTATTCTCGGCGGTGGGCCGCTGGTGGAATCGACTCGTGGGAACCGCCGACTGAGCGCACCGTTGACGGCGATTAGCGCGGCTGTCGTGGGGGTGATCGCAAGTCTTGCGCTCTTTTTCGCGCAGCATACCTTGGTGCACGCCGGCCGACCCGCGTGGTGGGCCATCGCAATTGCCGGATTTGCCTTCGTCGCGTTGCAGCGCTGGCGCCTGAATGTGATCGTGGTATTGGCCGTCGCTGGAATACTGAGCGTGCTCAAAGCCGCGGTAGAGTTTTGAGCACGCTCAGTGGCCGCCACTGCCGATGTCGACCTTTCTGACCAGTGGCATCAGCAACAATGCCGCGAAAAAAATCACACCCATGAGCTGGAACAGCTGATTCGAGGTCATGATGTCCGCCTCACGCCAGGGGAGCCGCGAGATTTGCGTTAACCCGGCAAGAGTGGGATCCCCACTCAGGTGGTGCGCCGAATTACGCGTCAACTGCGTCAGGGTCTGCGACGTCTGATAATCCCCCACCGTCACCAATTCACGCAGATGTGCGTAATGCTTCTTCTGCCATTGCACAATCAGCGTATCGGCGACCGCCAAACCAATCGCGCCGCCCAGGTTGCGCATAAGATTGTAAAGTCCACTGGCATTCTTAACCTCTTCCGCCGGCAAGTTGCCGAGCGCAAGGGCACCAATCAGGCTTATCCACCCGCACGAAGAACAAGGTGCACGCTGCAATCAGGAGCCCTGGCACGATGTTCACGAGAAACAGCGCGTGCCAGGAAAACACCTCGGTGAGATAGCCGCCGAGAACTGATCCGGCGGTGGGCGCAATCGTCACAATCAAGCCGAGCACCACCGTCATCGGGGCTTGCAGGCGGGCGGGAACATGGTGTAGATAACTGCAAAGACTGTCGGGACCATCACCCCGCCAAATAATCCTTGCAGCGCTCTAAACGCTACCATCGACGGCAGGCTCCACGCGAAGGCGCAGGCGGCACTCATCACGGTAAAGCCACCCGCAGAAAGCGCGAAGAGATACCGCGTCGAGAAGGCGCGCGCGAGCCAGCCCGATAAGGGAATCACCACTACCTCCGCGATCAGGTACGAAGTGGTCACCCAGGTGATTTCGTCGCGCGCGGCGGACAAGCCTGCCTGAATCTGCTGGAGCGAACTGGCGACGATTTGGATATCCAATATCGCCATAAAAATCCCGACTGCCATGGCCGCAAAGCCGAGCCAATCGCCGAGGGTCAGCGCGCGCGGCTCCTCCGCCCCCGTGTTGCTCACCTCAGACATTTAACGCACGCGGACTTTCACTACACTCGACAGGCCAGGTTTCAGCATCGAGGTGTCCGTACCGGCTTCGAATTTGATCTTGACGGGCACTCAGCGCACGGTTTTCGTGAAGTTGCCGGTCGCGTTCTCGGGCGGCAACATGCCGAACTCGGCGCCGCTGGCAGGCGCCGTCCTCTCAATGACAGCCGCGAACGGGGTGTGCGGATAGGCATCAATCCCAATACCTGGCCACTGCACTACATCAACTCGAATTCTTGCTGGGGCTTCCTCCGGCACAGATGACTGCCCGATTGACGGCGCAAGACGCGCCGTTACCACTTATCACTTTGCGCATATTGCTGAGTCCGGCAGCGGTGCTACGCCAGCGACCTGATATTCAGGCGGCCGAACGGCCACTCGCCGCCGCGACCGCGCTTAAGGCGGCGGCGATTACAGATTTATATCCGCGCGTGTCGTTCGCGATGTTCTTCGGGCTCCGTAACACCGCGCTTGGCGTGCTGTGCTCAGCCGCCTTCAATCGGTCGCGGCGAAGAGCCACGGGCATTGCTACGATCCAGATAAAGTGCCGCTGCGCGATTAGCGCCTCAGTGTAAATGCGGCGGCATGCGCGGCGCGATCGCACGACGCATAGTCTGCACCGCGCGCAGATTACGCGTCATGGCATGCAAATCCATCCGTCGCGGCGGCGACGGTGGACTCATGGCGTCGGGGATTTCGGTGACCAAGCCTGGTTCGTTAATCGTGACAGTGCCGTACACATTCGACACCTCAATCGCCGTCGGATGTGCGCCATCCTCCGGCTCGAGCAGTCCAATGCGGGCGGACGTTTCGGTGACCTCGCCGATCACATGAGTGCCGCGGATCCCGATGGTGGCGACCGGCACGCCGATAGTCGCATTGCGCGGTCGATGCTTAGAAATTTCCCCGGAAACGAAACGAAAAAATCCCTTCAGCACGCGAGTCGCCGCAAAGTCACTCTCGGGATCGCTGGTGTAGTGATAGGTGTCGATGCGGAAGCGTGTCGCGGGTCCGAGTTCGTACTTCGAGTTATCGCTGAAGCGGAGGATCACTCGGGCGCGACCGAGAGTGACGATCGTCTCCTCGGGATAGACTTCCTGGGTCACGTCCAAGCGGCGTACTTCGTTCGCATCCGTGATGGCGAGGACTTTCCCTTCCAGCTCAACCGCGCGCGCGGCGGAAATTCGGGTCTCCGCACTGACCGCGAAAGCGGCGACGAATCCCGCGCAGAGAAGCACCATTCCACAGGCGAGTCGGCTCAGCATTGGAGAGCGTATTTGCGGTGATTTCGCCTTAAAAGGCGATCCGCACGCCGATCTCTACCGAATGCGTGGTCAGATCCTGATATCCCACCAGCGCCTGATACGCGGCGAACGCGGACACCCCATTGTTCATGATGAAACTGGAGGAGATACCGATATGCGCGAAATTGCGATCGGGATCGTCAATCGGCATTGAGAAACTGAAGGTTGGGGCATCGACATAGCGGCCGGTGATATTGCTCGCATCGTTGTCGAATTCATGCACATACTCGGCCAGCAGCTGCGGATACCAAGTCCCCCACGATTGCTGAGACAAAACCCCAATCGTTGCC
>JANOVQ010000648.1:0-3249 GCA_031417495.1 Pseudomonadota bacterium
GTGGCTTTCTGAACAAAGGCGGCATCGCCACCGGCAAACATTTCATCCAGTATCAGGATATCGGGATGCACTGCCGTTGCCAATGAGAAGGCTAAGCGAGTATACATACCCGTTGAGTAATATTTCACCGGTGTATCGATAAACTCCTCGAGCTCGGCAATCGCAATTACCTCCGGTTCAATCTCGCGTAATTGACTCTTTGTGTAGCCGAGAATAGCTCCGTTTAAATTGATATTTTCACGGCCAGTGCTGCGCCGTGGGATCACATGGACCCGAGCCTGCCAAATTTCCCGGGAATGCCCCCGTTGGGGGGGTAGGCGTCGCGGGCGCTGACACCGCGCGATCGGCGCGTGTCTTCCGACCGATCGATGCGCAGCGTTGAACGTCCGTTATACGGGAAATTAGAAACATGGTTCGTCCGTCGGCTTCGGGTCGTTCAGACCCACTGACCACGCTCGGCACGGGCCACTGCGCCGACCTCGCGCGGCCGCACTGCGGTAAGCGTGGCCAATCGGCCATGAACGGTCTTACGCGCTTCCAGTTAGCTGCCCCTAATTTCGTGGGGATCGGTCGGGGTCGAGTTGCAATCTGTCGTGCTCCGAAGACTTGTCACCCATGTCCGGCATCGGCGAACCGCCGGCGCGCGAAGAGTGCGGCAATACCCAGGAAGGATGTCAGGAGCGACAACGGCGGCACCGGAACCGGCGTGGGTGCAGCCTGCGTCAGGTCGAAGCCTGCATCCGATTCGATCGAGTAATCGATGGGGTCGCCGTTGAAATCCAGCACCTGGCTGATGCCCATCCAGCGAAACGTGCTGCTGAATTCTGCGAGACCCTCGGCGCGGCCGCCCCGGCCGAGGGCGCTGCGGATACCGGCGGTGGTGTGCAGTGCGTAATGCTGCTGGATTGCTGTCGGCACGCCCAGCACGACATCGAAGAACAGCGTATGCAGGCCAGGCATGTCTCCGAAGCCGGTGCCAAACGAATCGACCGTACCGAACAACCAGCCCTGAAGGGCGCCCTGGGTTGTCCCTACGAACATTGACCAATCAACCTGGGCTGACCCATCACTCAGTCCTAAGGGGTCTGGCGTCAGCGCTGCCGACAGCGTGCCGTGCACATCGACCGACACAAACACGAGGCCTACCGTGCCGACGAGTGCCGGGTTCCTCGGCGTCACGAGAAATGAAGCCCCGGTATCGGCGTCCACGCCCGCGCTGCTGCCGGCGAAATGTTCGAACTCGCGCCCCGTGCCGTCCGTGTCGAGAGACCCGCGCGGGACTATCGCCTGGCTGTCAGCCGTTCCCTTGAAGTACCCGAAATCGACGGTTCCCGACGAGAAGCCATGGCCGACGACGAACCGAGTGGCGGCACCCCGATCCGCAGTCACCGAACTGGTCACCGGTCCCGTGTTGCCGATCTGGCTCGCACTTTGAATGTCGGGTGGTGGAGTACTCTCGTTCGTAGTTTCCGCTGTGGCCGTGGCGTTGTTCGACACGATTGAGAACGCAGCAGTAGGCGCGAACGGCCAGATGACGAGGCCGATGACCGCGATGGACAGTAGCGCGGAAGGGGGAATGATCGCAGTTCGCGAGTTCATGGCTCGCCTCCTAGTCTTGTCGTGTGCGAGTTAACCCTAGTCCGAGTATAAGCAGAAAAAAGTAATTTCTCGATGGTCGTGGTCGGGCCCCGCTCCTCGCAGCCCCGGAGGGTCGTCACGGGGTAATCTTGGTCAATCTAACCATCCGCGCTGCGCCGGCGCACTGACGACCACCTGTGATGCCGAATGGGCCTGGAAACCCGCGCTTCTGCTGACAGCCAAACTTCTGAAAGATCGGTGAACTCCACTGACGAGCTAGACTGTCGGCTCATAAGGTGCGAACTGACGCGATGCATGAAGCTCTTGTTGGCCGGCAAGGACGCCCAAGGCGGGGTTGCGCGTGCACGCATCGGCTTCACTGCCGTGCTGCATACCTGGGATTCGGCGATGACGCATCATCCCCACGTGCATTGTGTGGTGCCGGGCGGGGGCGTGTCGTTGGACGGCGAACGGTGGGCCTTTTGTCGTAAAGGCTTCTTCTTACCCGCGCGGGTACTCTCGCGTTTATTCCGACGGCTGTTCCTCGAACAGCTCGACGCGGCGCACCGCGACGGACAACTGCAGTTCTTCGGCGAACAGCGTGCGCTCAGCGAGCGCGGCGCCTTCAGCGCCTTTCTCAAACCCCTGCGGACTATCGATTGGGTTGTCTACGCTAAACCACCCTTTGCCGGACCTGCCGCGGTACTCGAATACCTCTCTCGCTATACC
Source organism: Pseudomonadota bacterium (assembly GCA_031417495.1). Taxonomy (GTDB): domain Bacteria; phylum Pseudomonadota; class Gammaproteobacteria; genus CAIKBL01. The sequence continues at coordinate 2,308 of JANOVQ010000648.1, forward strand.
CACCGCGTCGCCATCGCCAACAGTCGTCTTGTCGCGCTTGATGAGCGCGGTGTTACCTTCAAGTGGAAGGATTATCGCAAGCCAACGCGCGAACGCTATAAAACCATGACCTTGGCGCCGGATGAGTTCATCCGGCGCTTTCTCTTACATGTCCAGCCGCACGGCTTCCATCGTATTCACCACTACGGACTGCTCGCCAATCATCAACGCACCCACGCGCTGAAGAAGGCACGCGAACTGTTGCGCTGTGAACCACCGCTCGTCACGAACGAAGTCAAACACGCGGAAACCCATGAACACGCGCCGACATTCATCTGTCCTGCGTGCGGCGCGGCAATGATCATCATCGAAACCTTCGAACGTGGCCATGCGCCGCGTGCATCCCCCAGCGCCGCGGGTCCGCCATGCAGAACCTAACTCACGTCCGAAGCACCTTGAATCGGTCAAGCGCAGAGCGACCGACCACGGGAAGGTTTGCGCGCAGCGTCAATGACAAAACCAAAAGACCAATCCCCGGCCACATCGAGATGACTCACCGCGCCTTCAACTGCGGTGAGGGGGCGTTCAATCCGCGCGACGCCACGCTCATCACCGCTCCATTACCCGCGACCAACCCACCGCTGGCGATTCAAATCCCCATAGCCTCCACGGACTGCGTGACACCTCGGCGCTGACCCATCGCGGTTTCTTGCACTGGGCCTTGTTAGACGCCCGCCTATTAGCGCAATCTCGCGCACACAGGCAGTCCTGAACGGCGGGCATCTAACAACCCTAACCATCACTGGCCGCTGAGGTTCCTGCATTGCTGACGTCAGGAAGGGCGTAACCAGCCACTTGCGCACAGACCCTGATCTGCGTCACACACCAGCCCGATAATTACGGCTTCAAGTGTAACTCGGCTTTGCCGGTGATAACGTCAACGGGCACAGAAGCGTGTTCGTG
>JANOVQ010000649.1:0-19348 GCA_031417495.1 Pseudomonadota bacterium
AACAGCTCGAAAGATGACGCAGCCGGTGCCGCCATTGCAACGCGTATGACCACCCAGATCGGCGGCCTTTCGGTTGCCGTGCGAAATGCAAATGACGGCATTTCGGTCTCGCAAACCGCCGAAGGCGCGATCGACGAAATGACCCGTAACCTGAACCGCGCGCATGACCTTGCAGTGCAAGCAGCGTCTTATAACACTGCTTCAGACCGTAACTCACTCAATCAGGAAGTGAGCCAGATTCTCGACGAAATGTCGCGAATCGTGAATCAAACCCGCTACAACGGCGAAAAACTGTTGACCGGCGGCTTCAGCGGCGATTTCCAAATCGGCGCCTTCGTGAACGAAACCATCAATGTGTCGATCACCAACCTGTCGCCCACCAGCATGGGTGTCGCGACCAACTATGGCGCGGTCTCCGGCTTTAGTGATGCTCAGCTCGCAGGCAGAATTGCCGTGGCTTACAACGTCGGACTCGGCGGTAGCGCCACGCTCGAAGGCGCGGACCTTGGCAACGCAATCGCGGCCCAAACGGTCTCGCAGACTAAAATCAACGCAGTGAATGCCGTGTCCAGTCAGACCGGTCTCAGCGCCTTCAGCTTCGGGAATGGACTCGTTGGTTCGAGCTTCGGCACCGCCGGCGTGACTGCGGCCGCGATCGACGGCATTGCGGGCGGCGCACTGACGATCAATGGTATTTCGATTGGCGCGGTCGCTGCCTCCTCCAGCGTAGGGACCTTCGCTGACGACATGATCACGCAGATTAACGCGTTGACGGCCCAACACGGGGTCACCGCAATCAAGGTTGCGGCACCCGATGGCGCCACCGCGACAGACTCGGCGATTGTGCTGATCAACCGCTCAGGTGCCGCGATCACCGTGACTGCCAATACCAGTGTCGACTCCGGGATCACGAGTCTCTTCGCGGCCGGCACAACCTCGGTGGCAGCCGGTGCCAACGGCGCGATTGTGTTGAACGATGATTTGGGCGACCTCACTGCGGGATACGATACCTCGACCACCGGGGCCGCGCTGGTGGGTGTCAGCAGTTCGACGACCACCTTGGCCGATTCCACCGTGAATGCCGCGACGGTCACCACTGCAGCATCTGCCAACCTCGCCATGCTGGTGTTCGAGAAATCCCTCGATACCATCAATAACGCGCGTTCAGTCCTCGGCGCGAAGTTGAACCGTATGGAAGCGGTAGTGCGTAACCTAGAGAACGTTCGTGAAAATATCACGGCGGCGCGCGGACGCATCCAGGATGCGGATTTCGCGGAAGAAACGGCACGCATGACGCGCAGCCAGATCTTGCAACAGGCCGGAGTCGCGATGGTAGCGCAAGCCAACCAGGCGCCACAGACGGTGTTGTCGCTACTCGGCCGATAAGTCGAGAGGACGGAGTCGTAGGTTCAAGGGGGGGTACGTTCGGGGCGCAATCCCCGAACGCTGTCCCCCATTGGTACTGACGAGGGTTAGCACATGTTTGACAAAGAGATCCCATTCCGGGTTTCGGATTATAGGCCCGGGCCGACGTCACCGCGGATGTCATCCGCGGCGGCATTAAGTCCGAACACGAGGGCCCTGACAGACCCTACACAGGCCGCGCAGGTTGGCGCGGCGCGACCACTGGCCTCGACCGCCGCGCTCGAGAAAGCCCTGGGTAACGTGAGCGCGCAGGTCCAGATGTTACAACGCAGTCTGCACTTCAGCGTGGATGAGAAATCGGGGGAACCGATTGTGCGCATCGTTGACAGCGAGACCAAAGAACTGATCCGACAGATTCCGTCGGAGGAACTGCTCGCCATCGGGGAACGCCTGCGTTCAACGACCGGTTTGCTATTGTCCGAAGAGGTGTGAGCGTAGTAATGCCGATACGGAGGCCGCAGGAGAAATCATGCAATTAAGTTCACCTGGCATCGGCTCGGGCATCGACGTGCGCGGCATCCTCACCAGTTTGATGAGCGTGGAGCGCCAACCCCTGGTCGCGCTGGCCTCAAAAAATGTGGAAATTAAAGCCAAAGTCAGCGCTTATGGCTCCTTGAAAAGTGCCTTCTCAACCTTTCGTGACGCCGTCGCCAAGCTCGGCGAACTCGCGAAGTTCAAAGTTTACGCCGCAACTTCGTCCGACGCGGACGTGGTGGGCTCGACGGCCTCCAGTACCGCCGCACGTGGCGTGTATACGATGGTGATCAATCGCGTGGCTGAGAACCATCGAGTCGCGTCCAGCCAGACTTTCCTCGACGCAGGGACGACAGTAATCGGCACGGCGGGCGAAACGCTGACGATCACGGTCGGCAGCAGCGCCTTCGTAGTGGAAAGTGGGGGGAAAACGCTGAACGATTTGCGCGACGCAATTAATTCAGCCGCCACCAATTCCGGGGTGACGGCGTCGGTTATCAAAGACGACCTGGGATTTCGACTGTCGATGTCTGCGAATAACACCGGCAGCAGCAATGCGCTCACGGTGGCCTACAGTGCGGCCGACCCTTTTACGCTGACCACTTTAAATGCGGATCGCGATAGCTCAGGAAGTTTCACTAACGCGGATCTCGATGCGAGCGTAAGGCTCGAAGGCCAGTTCGATATCACCAGCAGTTCGAATTCACTGACCGAAGCGATTCAGGGCGTAACGCTTACCTTGAAGAAGGCTGGCACAGCCACCATCAATGTAAATCGCGATACCGGCGCAGTCCAAAAATCTGTGCAGGATTTTGTAAAGTCCTACTCCGACCTGGTCGGGACCATGGGCAAGATGCGCGGCCAGGTTCTGAAATCGGACAGCCCTGTCCTGCTCAACCTGGAATCCCAGATGCGCGCCGTTCTGAACAAGCCGAGCCGCGCGGCCAGCAGCTTCGCGAACGCATTCGAAATCGGGGTCGCCACCCAGAAAAACGGGACCCTCGATCTCAACTCCACGACGTTAACCTCGGCGCTCGCCAGTGACTTCGACGGGGTGGCCAATCTCTTCGCGGATCCCATTAATGGCCTCGCGCTCCAGCTCAGAAATCTCGCGGACAGTTTCCTCGCCACCGGTGGTCCACTGGATAGTCGCTCACAAGGGCTCGACAATGAGCTGCGCCAGAACGACTCTCAAAAGACCAGCCTCGAAGAACGGGTCCGCCAGATTGAACTGCGGTATACCCAGAAATTCAACGCCCTCGATTCGGTAGTTGCACGACTGACTCAGACCAACAACCTGGTGACCCAGCAGCTCAACACCTTGAGCAACAGCCAGCAAAGGCGCTTCTAGGGCGCGTCTCACCCGGCAAGTCGAGACTCGATAGGTCGGGTTCAGCGATAGCGTCATCTGACTCTGGATAAGTGAGCGAAAAAATCGCGGCCGTATCAGCACGCCTGCGTGCCCGAAGGTTCTTTTTTTCCTGACAGTGGTGACTGCACATCGTCGGATGACGCTGCGCTCAGCCGACCGAGGGTGAATTTGCCCGGCTTGGTTATCTCAGAAAATTGAACAAGGACAAGCCCTGCACACGGACGAACGCCTGCTGGGCAGCTTCCAGCGCCTGCGACTGGCGCGCGAGATGACTGATAGCGGCGACCATGTCCACGTCTTCGAGATGAGACTTGACGGCCTCGAGTTGCACACTGACATCGGCGTTAGTCGTCGTCTGCGACTCGAGCGCATTTTGTCGCGCGCCGATCTGGGCGCGGATCGAATTCAGGCTATCCATCGCGAGATCAATGTCACCCAAGGCGCGATCGAGATTGAAGGAGAACTTCGCGCTGAGTTCGGGACTCACCAGGTCGACCGACATGTCCTGCTTGGCCTTGGCAATGGTGGCAAAGACCGACTGGTTCTGGCTGGGCCCGATCAGGAACTCGTCGCCCACCGCGGGCACGCCGGTGATCGCGACCGTCACGCCGTTGAATGCTAGCGCAGCGCCATCGGTGTAGGTCTGGCCGGATTGGACGGTGGCCCCAGTCGTGTCGTTGATGAGATCGTAGGTATTGGCTGCCGTGAACACCACCCGCAAGGAATCCGTCGTAAAAGCGGTGATGTCCGTCACCTGCCCGTTGATGACGCGGCCGGTTCCCGTATTCGCAGCGCCCAGATTGGTCACGAAGGTGCCGTTGCCGTTGCGGATCGCCATGAAGACATCTGCCCCGGACAACCCTTCACCGATGGTGCGGCCTTCGGCGATCTCAAGTTCGCGCACATTCTGATTCCCGGTATAGAGCACCGTACCGGCGGCATTGGTCGTAAACGGGATGGCATCCGCGGCAGTGCCTGCGAAAATGTACTCGTTACTCGAATTTCGCTTGTTGGCAAGGTTGAACACTTCATTCAAGCGTTCACCAACCTCGGCCGCTACGAACCGCCGATCGGCCACCGACAGCGAGCGATTCTTGGTTTGCAGAATTAATTCGCGCACCCGCTGCAGCGTATTTTGCGTTCCTTCGATCGCACTCTCCTGTTCTGACAGGCGCAGGCTGGCAAGATTGGCATTTCGATCAAACTGCTTCAGTGCGCCCAGGCGGTTTCCCAGATCCAGGCTTTGCGCCGCGCCGACCGGATCATCTGCCGCCTGTTGGATACGCTTGCCGGTTGCCACCTGCTGCTGGTACTTCTGAACTTCCTCCTGCAGATTCAACACGCCGTTCAGCGAGCGAAAGAAAATCTGATTGCTGGTGATCCGCATAACTACCTCACTGCCTGAATCAGCGCGTTAAAGGTTTCGTTTGTGACCTGGATGATCTGGGCTGCGGCCTGAAACGCCTGTTGAAAGCGAATCAGGTTAGCGGCCTCCTCATCCAGGTTCACCGCCGATACCGCATCGCGCGACGCTTCGGCGTTTTGAAGTTGCACGCGCAACGCATCGCGACTGATCTGCGCCTGCTGTCCACGCGCACCGACTCTGCCCACCAACTGACTGTAACTATCCTGATAACTGGCCGTGCCGCCGACCAGAATCTCCGTGCTCCGCAAATTGGATAGCGCGAGCCCATTGCGGTTGTCCCCACGGCCGTTGGTATTGGGATCAATACGGAAAGTATCGCCGGCGTTGGGCGTGCCGGTAATCTGAATCCGCCATCCGTTAAGGTCGATATTGGCACCACTGGTATACGGGATTAGCGGCCCGGCGCCGTTGATCTGGAAACTGGTCGGCGGCGTCGCAAACACAAGCTGCGCCGGCGTCAGCAAACCGGCGGCGGTGGCGTCCAGGATCTGCGGTGCGCGGATCTGTGCCGAACCGATATTGGTTAAGTCAGCGCTCGACTTCACTGGATTCGCGAGCGCAAGTTTGAGCGGATCGGTGATCTGCGTCGTCATGCCCCGTGCGAGGTAACGGCTTGGCTGCAACAGGTATTGATCGCCGGCGGCCGGTGCGCTGCCGACCGTAATGGTCAGGCCATCGACCGCGAATGGACCGGCTCCGCTCAAGGTCTGCTGTGAGCCGTCCGTCAGTCGGGTCAGGATGAAGTCCGTCCCGTTATGCACTAGCCGATAATCAGAGTCCGTGAGATTACCGAGCGCAGCGGGATCCAGCGCCAACGTTACCGTGCCGGCATTGCTCGGGGCACCGTTGACAGTGGTGCTGCCGAACGCGAACAAATCCCCGCCTAGTGCGCCTTTCAAATCCAGGCCGGCCCGATGTTGCGCATTCATCGTGAGGCTGAGGGTGGCCGCGAGACGGCCGATCGCGTTGCGGCTGGGATCCAAGATCTCGTCGCGAAAGGCCAGGAGCCCGGCGAATTCGCCGTTCGTGATGGCGTCGCTGATCGCGGTGGTCACCCCACCGCTCGTCAGTCCCACTTCGGTGCGCGCACTATCGAGCGAATTGGCTATCGCGACGAGCGGAACGCTCGTGCTGCCGTTCACCAGCAGTTGTCCGTTGCCAATGAATACGCTCACTGCACCGTCGGGTTGCTCGAGCGTTGAGAGACTGACCACGCGCGACATTTCCTGCAACAGATGATCGCGCTGATCGAGCAGATCGTTGGGTGGCTGACCCTGCCCAACCCCCAACGCCTGGGTGATATCCCGATTGAGACTCGCGAGCGCCGACGTAAAAGAGTTGATCTGCGTGACCCGTCGCGCGATCCCCTGGTTAACACTCTCGTTCAAAACACTGAAGCGCGCGTCGAGATCCTGAAATCGGTTGGTCAAAGTCTTGGCCGCACTCAAAAATACCTCCCGCGCCGGCGCGGACGACGGGTCGTTATTCACATCCTGCAAGGTGGAAAAATAGCGCTCGATGGCAGGTCCAAAGGTGCCATCGCTGAGCACCGCATCGACCTGCGCAGTCATCTGTCCAAACAACGCCGCACGGGCCTCGCCAGCGGCACTGTTGCGCAACTGTGCGTTCAGAAACTGATCGGCGCTGCGGGTGATAGCGGAGACATCTACGCCCTTGCCGAGGAAGCCTGCGCCCACGAATTCCGGCGGCCGCTGGACCAGCGAGACTTTTTGGCGCGAATAGCCCTCGGTATTGATGTTGGCAATATTATGACTGGTGGTACTGAGCTGCCGCTGGCTGGCGAGCAGCGCCGAGACTCCGATATCGAATGCGCCTGGCATCGTTTATTGCTCCGGAACGGGCGCAGGAGGGACGAGCGCCGCAATTTGGTCATGAATCTGCAGAATCTTGCGCGCGTACTGCGGGTCCGTCGCGTAGCCAGCGGTTTGCAGGGCGTGTGCATAGGCACGCGGATTCTCGGCCCGCGCCAGCGCCTGCGTATAGCGCGGATTGTTTTGAATAAAGTTCGCGTAATCGTCGAACGCCGCGCCGAAATTTTCATACGCGCGAAACGCCGCATTCACCCGCACGGGTCGTCCGCCGTAGTACTCCAAGGTGCGCCGGTTGACGGTGGGACCTTCCCAGCTCGGATCGGCCTTGATCCCGAAGAGATTATGCGAGCTGCGACCGTCGTTGCCACTCATCACGTGTCGGCCCCAGCCCGTTTCGAGCGCCGCCTGGGCGACCAGGATTTCCGGCGTGGTCCCGAGCGTGTTCGCCGCACGCTGTGCATCCGCCAATAACTTGCCGGCGAAGTTGCGTTCCGAATCGGCGAAGGCTCGGTTGGTGATTCGTGCCTGCCAACTCGTGATATCCACCACCTCGTCCGGAACTTGCGGCTCGGGGACCGGTGAGTAGGGCCCCGCGCCGGTTGGAAACATCCGCCGTGCGGGCAGCTTGAGCACCACCGGTTCATCGTTGGCGGCGCCAGCTTGCGGAATTTGTTTACGCAGGAGCTCAGCAAAACCCAGGCGTCCTTCGCCCGCCATGTTGAGCGCAATCTGGTTGTCGAACATCTCGTGATAGAGCTGTGCTTCGTGTGTGTTGAACTCACTGTCGTCGGGGGTTGCGTCGCGCGCCGCTTTCAGCATCATTTGAATGAACAGCGCTTCGAATTCCTGGGCGACCTTGGCCAGCGCAGCGTCCGAATTCCCGTGCGCCTGAGTGCGGAGATCGTTGAAGCGATTGAAATCGGTGTAGCTGGCAGCAGCGGCGGTGGTCATGTGGTAGCGCAACCCGGGGTTCGATATTGATATTCAATGCACAGGCAATGCCAACCGTGCCGAACGTGCCTAAAGGTGCTCCTGCAACGGGTTCACTTTCCGACTCTTTGAATTCGCGACCCATCCAGTGGCAGTAATTTGCCGCCAGTGAGGTAAGAATTTGCCAGCTGAACGCTTGACTCCCGTCATCCCGGGCGAAGACTCGGGATCCAGGGGCGCTCAGTGTGCCGTCTGGATCCCGGATAACGGCTGCGCCGTTTCCGGGATGACGGGAACATCAAATGACGATCAACTCCGCGCGCAACGCCCCGGCCTGCTTAAGCGCTTCGAGAATCGCGACCAGATCGCCCGGCGCGGCGCCGACATTATTCACCGCTTCCACAATGTCATTCAGAGACACCCCGGGGCTGAACAAGAACATCCGGTTCTTCTCCTGCTTCACGTCAATCTGAGAGTTCGGCACGACCACAGTTTGACCGCCGGCCAGCGGCTGTGGCTGACTGACGATGGGATCATTGGAGATGGTGACCGTCAGACTGCCGTGCGTGACCGCGGCCGCGTTCACGTGCACGTTCTGCCCGATCACGACGGTGCCGGTCCGCGAATTCACAATCACGCGCGCCGGCGCCTCACCCGGTGCGAGTTCGATATTCTCGACGATCGCCATGAACGAGGTGCGTTGGGCGGGGTCCACCGGCGCGGTCACACTGACCGACGAACCATCCAGCGCATGCGCCGAGCCCGCGCCCAGGATTTTGTCGATTGCCTGCGCCATGCGGGTTGAGGTTGTGAAATCTGGCGCGTGCAGATTGAGCACGAGTTCAGGACTCGTCAGAAAGGGACTTTCGACTTCACGTTCAACTGTCGCACCATTCGGAATCCGCCCGACACTCGGCACATTGACCGAAATGCTCGAGCCATCTTTGGTTTCAGCACCGAAGCCGCCGACCACGAGATTGCCCTGCGCCATCGCGTAGACGCCACCATCCGCACCCTTCAGCGGCGTCATGATGAGACTGCCACCACGCAGACTCTTGGCGTTGCCGATCGAGGATACCGTCACATCGATGGTATTACCGGTTTTTGAGAATGGCGGTAAGCTCGAATGTACAATCACCGCCGCGACGTTTTTCAGCTGCGGGTTTACGTTTTCTGGCACCGTCACCCCCAATTGGGTGAGCATGCTTTTAATGCTCTGAATGGTGAACGGGGTTTGACTGGTCTGATCGCCGGTACCATCGAGACCGACCACCAACCCATAGCCCACCAATTGGTTATCGCGCACACCAGCGACTGCGGCGAGGTCTTTCACGCGCTCGGCGTGCACGGCGGGCACCACACCGACCAAAATGGTCAGCGCGAAAAAACCGAGAATTCGGCTGAGATGTGTCATTGAAATTCCTTTAGAACGGCATCAGAGCGCTGACAAAGAAGCGCCCCAGCCAACCGATTTTGCTCGAATCTGCTTCTGCGCCTTCGCCGTTGTAAACGATAGTCGCGTCCGCCACTTTGGTTGACAGCACCGTGTTATTGGACTGGATGTCCACCGGTCGCACGATGCCTGAGATTTTCACGTATTCATTTCCAGCGTTGAGATTGATGCGTTTCTCACCGCGCACCATCAGATTGCCATTCGGAAACACATCCGCAATGGTGACGGTGATATCACCGGTCAGGCTGTTGCGCTGAGCGGTCGCACTCTTGCCTTTGAACTCATGCTGCGAACTCAAACTGGATTCGAGGCTGTTGCCTTCGGTCGCGCTGAGCGGCAGCACACCCGGCAAGCCGAAGGTGGGCGTCGCGCCCAGGATCGTCGGGTTGTCGATTGTTGAGGCCTGATCCTTACTGATGTCGTTACTCGACGCCTTGGTCGCATTGGTCAGTTCGGTGAGGCGAATGGTCAGGATGTCGCCGATTCGGCGCGCTTTAACGTCTTCAAATAGCACCACGTCGTAACCGGTCTGATAGATCGCACCGCTCGCTGCCTGGCGTTGTTGCGGAATTTCGAGCGGCGCCGGATAAGACGCCGCGAATGCCGGATCGCGCGCCGGCACGGTGTTGCAGCCCTGCAGTTGCAGCGCGAGCAAGGTCACGCCCGTGAGGCGCACAATGTCGTGATGGATCAGTCGACTATTTTGTTGAATATTCATGCGGCCCTCTCCTTACGACTTACAGCGTCTGCGAGACGAACTGGAGCATTTCATCGACGGTCTTGATCGCTTTCGAGTTCATTTCATACGCACGCTGGGTTTCGATCATGTTCACGAGTTCTTCCACCACATTCACGTTGGCCCCTTCAAGGTTGCCCTGGAGCAAGGTGCCGACGCCATTCAAGCCCGGCGTGCCCGACTGGGGACTGCCGCTTGAGACGGTTTCCTTGTAGAGATTCTCGCCCGCTGCCTGCAGTCCTTGTGGATTAATGAAATCCGCGAGTTGAATCGAGCCCACCTGCGTCGGCGAGGTGCTGCCGGCGACGAGCGCCGACACCGTGCCATCGACACCGACCGTGATACTCAGCGTTTCCGCGGGAATCGACACTGCCGGATCCACTTGATAACCCGATGAGGTCACCAGCTGACCCTGCGAATTCATCGAAAAAGATCCGTCGCGGGTGTAGCCGGTCGAGCCATCCGGCAACAGGATCTGGAAAAAGCCGCGCCCCTGAATCGCCATATCGAGCGAATTTTCGGTTTGGGTGAGGGTGCCCTGGGTGAAAATCTTGCCGGTGGCGACCGTGCGCACCCCGGTGCCTAGCATCAAGCCTGAAGGCAACTCCGTATTCTGCGAAGAGGCCGCGCCTGGTTGATTGACCGTTTCATACAACAGATCCTGAAACGCCGGGCGGCTTTTCTTAAAACCGGTGGTGCTGACGTTGGCCAGGTTATTCGCAATCACGGACATCCGGGTTTGCTGGGCATCGAGACCGGTTTTTGCGATATGTAATGCAGAAGGCATTTCAGCTCCTAAAATTTTTTCAGTAAACGCAGCGTCGTAGTCAGCCGGCGGAAGGCATCATTACGAACCGCCCGCATGAGGTCACGCCGGTCCGCCATGCGCTAGGTCAGACGCAGCAAACGGGTGCCTTCGGCATCGTTCTGTTCGGCCGACTTCATCGCCTTCACCGCGAGTTCGTAACGACGCGCGGTTTCGATCATTTGAATCATCTCGCCGACTGGATTGACGTTACTGCTCTCCAGCGCGCCGCTCGTGACATGCACGCTGGCATCCGGTGCGGCCGGGTTGCCATCGCGCGTGCGAAACAAGCCGTCCTCGCCCTTACGCAAATTGCTGAGCTCGGGTTTCACCAAGCGCAGGCGATCGACCTGCGCCAAGGTGTTCGCGGGCTGGCCGAGGGGTCGCACTGAGATCGTGCCATCGGCACCAATCGCCACTTTCTCGGCCGGCGGCAGTGCGATCGCACCCCCATTGCCGAGCACTGGATAGCCGTCGGCGGTGGTCAGCTGGCCGATTGCATCAAGCTTGAGCTCACCGGCACGCGTATAGGCTTCGCTGCCATCCGGCGCTTGCACGGCAATAAAGCCTTCACCGGCAAGCGCGACGTCGAGATCGTTGCCGGTAGCCTCTAAAGCTCCGGACGAGAAATCGATCCCGGGTCGTTCCTCGACGGCGAAAACCCGCGAGGGCAGCCCTTCGCCGAACAATGGCATCGCGCGATACGCCGCGTAGTCGGCCTTGAAGCCCGTGGTGTTGGCGTTGGCCAGGTTGTGCGCGGCGGCCGCCTGCCCGTTCATCATCTGACGGGCGGCAGACATCGCGAGGTAGATCATCTGATCCATATTGGAGAGGGCCTTCCTTCAGTCCAAGCGTGGGCTAACGGATGTTGATGACAGCCTGGGTCACTGCATCCGTCGTCTGGATCACTTCAGTGTTGGCTTGGAAATTTCGTTGCGCGACGATCAGCTTCACCAACATTTCGGAAATATCCACGTTCGAATCCTCCAACGCGCCTGACTGAAGCGTGCCAATGCTGCTCGATCCTGGCGGACCGATCAGTGGTGAGCCAGCGGCGAAGGTCTCGGCCCAGTTGTTCTTGCCGAGCGATTGCAAGCCTTGCGGGTTCGTAAAGTTCGCGAGCGCCACCTGCCCCTGCAGTCTGGACTGCCCGTTGGTGAAGCGAGCAAATACATTGCCGCTCTTATCGACATCAATCCCGGCCAAACGGCCAGTCGCGAAACCGTCCTGGTTCAGTCGATTGACGCCGAAGGTGGATCCGAACTGGGTCATTTCCGCCAGATTCACTGCCACCGTCATCGCACCGCCGCCGCCAGCAGGCGTAAATGGCGGCAACGTGAGACTGCCGCCAACCGGCGTGGTCAGCGCACCATTGGTGCCAAACGCAAGCGCGTTCGCGCCGCCCACGGCTACCCCATCAACGGTGGTGTGCATATCCCAGGTGCCGCTACCGGTCTTCACGAAGTAGTACTGCATGAGATGCGTGCCACCCAGCGAATCGAACACGGAAGTTGCAGTGGTGTTGTTGAAGGTGGTGTTGTCTGCCGCATTGAACGGGGTGACCCCCGGCACGGTCGACTGAGAATCGAGGTTGGCGCCAAGATTTACGGTAGTCGATGCCTGCGGCTGCGTATTCGCAGATGAGATCTGCAATGGCGCAGTGGCGCCGGTGGCGTTGCCGGCGGCGTCAGTGGAAAACGCGATCAACTTTTGGGCGTTAGCGTTCACCACAAAGCCATCGCGATCGACCCCGAAGGCGCCATCACGTGAAAATAATCGCGCGCCGCCGTCATCGACGATTAAAAAGCCCTGGCCACTGATCGCGAGATCGAGAGCACTGTCCGTGAAGGTGATGCTCCCTTGCGTGAATTGTTGCGCAACGCGGGCGGTGTTCGTTCCACCGCCGGTGGCAATCGCAGATACCCCCACATTGGTGGTGGCGAAGACGTCCTGAAACTCGGTCCGTGATCCCTTGAAACCGGTGGTGCCGACATTCGCGATATTGTTGCCGATCACATTGAGGTCGGATTGGGTCGCGCGCAGTCCGCTGATAGCGGTACGAAATGACATAGTGTTGTCTCCTGGTGATAGTGGTCGGCGGGCGCTCTACAGCACCCGTTTGATGGCATCGATCCTAAAGGCGCCGTAAGTGGACAAATTGAGTACCGGCGCTTCTCCGGTGCGTGGCAGGGTGACACTTTCAACCGGCGCGCGAACCAAGGTGGTCAGGGACTGGATCTTGCCGTCGATCAGTGCCTCAGCCTTCAAGGTGTAGGCGCCAGCCGCGGCTTGCAGGCCGCGGGCGTCGAGCCCGTCCCAGGCCACGTCGGCAAGACCTGCGGGGGTTGCGCCAAACTCAAGACGGCGCACCTGTTGCCCGGCGGGATCCTGAATTGCCACGCGTACTGCGCTGGCCGCGAGCGGAAGGTCCAGTGCGAACTTGGTGGGGTCGCTTCCGTTGACCATTAGCTTGTCGTGCTCAATGAGCACTTTGCGGCCGACCATGGTCGACGCCTGCAACGCCTGACTGGACTGCAGCGCAGTCGCTAATGAGCCGAACGACTGCTGCAATTCGTTGATCCCGGACACCGTGCCGAATTGCGCCATCTGACTCAGGAATTGACCGTTGTCCATCGGCTTCATGGGATCCTGATTCTTGAGTTGGGTGATCATCAATTCAAGAAATTGATCCTGCCCGACTTTGTCGCGCGCGCCAGTGGCCGCACGCTCCTGGAGCCGCGTCGCATCGAGGCCCGAAGGCAGCACGCTGAGGGGATTGTCCATCACTAACTCCTTTCGTCTAGACGCTTTTCAGGGCGCCCTATTGCCCAAGCGCGAGGGTGCGCGCGAGCATTTGTTTAGAGGCTTCCATGATTTCTACATTGGTCTGATAGCTGCGCGAGGCAGAAATCATATTGGCCATTTCCTCGACCACATTGACGTTCGGCAGAAAGATATAGCCGGCCTCATCCGCCAGCGGATGCCCGGGCTGATACTCGCGCCGCAGTTCAGCCGCGCTTTCCACAACACCCGTGACCTTCACGCCAAGATTGGCCGATTGATCGAAATCCCAGGGATCGATTGCCTGCGGTGCGAAGACCGGATGCCGTGCGCGATAGGTGCCGCCAATACTGCTTGCGGCGCTGTCGGCGTTGGCCATATTGCTGGCGGTGATATTCAAACGCAGCGTCTGCGCAGCCAGGGCGGTACCGGCAATATTCATGACTGAAAAAAGTGACATGGCTATTCTCCGCGGAAGGCGTTCAGCAAACCGGCGAGGCGACTGTTCAGGAAGCGCAGGCTGGCTTGGTAGCGCATGGCGTTGTCGAGAAACGCCGCGCGCTCCGCCTGCACATCCACCGTGTTTTGATCGAGCGAAGCCTGCGCGGGCACTCGATAGAGAAGTTCGAGACCGCCGTCCTGGGTATCGCCCAGCGCAAAGTGCCTGACATCCGTGCGCTGTAACGAGGAGGACTCCAACTCTCCGTTCAGGAGTGCTGAGAAATCAAGATCGCGCGCCCGATAGTGCGGGGTGTCGGCATTGGCCAGATTGGCCGCCAGCACTTCGGCGCGGCGGGCGCGCAGGATGGCGGTTTGGGCGTGGATGCCGATGGCTTGGTTGAGATCGAACACGGTGTCTCGCTTTGTTGGCTGCTTTGAGCAGAACTAGTGCGAAACCCGTGCCAACTGGGAAGATCGGACTTAACTCGCTGATTTCAAATAATTGCCGGCGTCGGATAATAGGCCGGAGCGGCAAGTGATCGCCGCTGCCGGCAACTTAGGTCGCGGCCGAAAGAGTCCGCGTGAGACTGGGATCTTAAGGATAGGTTGGCGAGAGCGGGTTTCGTCGGCATCAACTGAGCGGCGCCCGCTGCACTCGGCAACGTGTGATTGACGCTGCCACACAGGGATGTCTGTCGGCAAACGTCCAGATCCTTTAGCCCAGGATCCGCTTTCAGGTTTTTCATTAGCGTATTGTCAGCCGTCTCCGGCACCTCAATTTTTGCGATCAGCATTCCGAAGGAGATAGCGTCGCGACCAATCCTCTTCTTAGCCGGGAAGGCGGCACGCCGCTTGCATCAAGCAACGGACAATATTTCTTTCGGCGGCTACGTTATGCAAAAAAAACTCTTGTCCCTGGTCCTGGCGATCGCGCTCACTGGCGTCGCGCACGCGCGAGTGATCGCCACGCCAACCCAATCCTTGGTGGATGTGCAAACGGCGGTGACAGACTATCTCACTGCCGCGAATGTGCCAGGTCAGCACGAGACGGCGCTCACGCTCGGCCGGATCGATCCCCGCCTGCGCCTTCCCGCATGCAGTATTCCGCTGCAGGCCAGCCAGCATCCAGGGACCCGCCTGCGCGGCGCGACCAGCGTGAATGTGCGCTGCGAGGGCGCGACACCGTGGTCGATTTTCGTGCCCGTGATGATTCGCGAGAAACGCACGGTGGTGGTCGCGACGCGCTCGCTGGCGCCAGGTCAGCAGCTCCAAGCAGAAGATGTGACAACGCAAGCCGTGTGGGTGAGCGATGCCACCACGCCCTACCTGGAAAGCACCGCCCAGGCAATCGGCAAACAAACCCAACGCCTGATCCCTGCCGGCAGCCCCTTGCCGCTACAGGCGCTGCGCAGTCCACGCGCAATACGCCGTGGTGCTACGGTCACGTTAGCGCTGGAGCGCGGACCGCTCGCCATCAGAGTGGGTGGCGTGGCCCTGCAGGACGGCGTGCTTGGCGAGCGCATCCAGGCCCGTAATAATTCCTCACGCCGGGTAGTCGAGGGCATTCTCGCGGAAAACGGGGTAGTACAGGTTAGATAGGCTGCAGGCGAACCGGCCGGAAAAGCCGGTGTAGAAGTTGCGAGATTAGTCACAAGATCGTCGCGGGTCCTCAAGGTCTACGCAAAACAGGCCGCTAAGCAGTGCAGGACAAATGGAGAAAAGCTGATGGTTGCAGAGATTAATAGTTCCAGTGGAGGCGTGGTGACCGCGCTGACCAATCCGACTGTAAAAGCCGAGAAGAGTGCCAACCCCGTGGCGGCGTCGGCCGGTGCCGCGCTCGAAGATGTCGTGCAGCTGACCGATCTCGGCGCGCGCCTCCAGACCCTGACCCAGGCCGTGGCGGCCGTACCGCAAGTCGATACAGCGCGCGTGGCGCAGGTACGGCAAACTTTGTCCGACGGCGCCTATCAGATTGAACCCGAGGTAGTCGCGGACAAACTGATGATGATGGAAGACTTACTCGGCACTGGTCGATCCGCATGAGCCTAACCCCCTCAGCGCCCGCCGTGCGCGCGCGTTCGCGTCACCACTTACATGCCTTGCTGAAGGATTTCGATGCCGTATTAGCGAGCGAGTACGAGGCGTTGAGCCAGCGCGACTCTGAGCGCCTGCAAACTGCGGTCCACGCCAAACAACGCCTGGCGAGCGATATCGAAGCTTTAACCCCGCTGCTCGACGCTGCCAACACCACGCAGGGCGATGACACCGAACAACCGGAATGGGCGGCCATTCGCAGCCTGCTGGGACGATGTGCGCTGGCTAACCGGACCAATGGTGCTGCGATCGACGCGAGTCGCTGCTTTGTCACTTCGATGCTCGATTTGATGAGCGGCCAACGCACCGGCGAGCGGACTTACACCGCCGCCGGGCGTTTGAATAGTCACGCGCCACGTCTCCGCTTCGAGCGGGTTTAAGCGCGCGTTACTGCACCCGCCTGGAGGATTGCGGTGCGATTTGAATCCGTTGCCGACCTGGGCAGCGACCGACGGAACGTCAATCCAGACGATTCAATCGCACAGATTTGTCAGGTCCTGCGTCGCTTGCAGGAACAGCGCGCACTGCTCACGGTGCAAATCGGTACTGCAGCGGCGTTCTATACCAGCGCCATTCTCGAAGTGGTGCGCGAGGAAAAATACCTTGTGCTGGATGAACTGATCCCGCGGGAGGGTCATCTGCAGCTCCAGCACACGAAGCAGCTTCAAATCCGGGGAATCCTTGACGGCATCGAAGTTCGCTTTGTGAGTCATGTCACCCAGATCAGCACGCAGAACGGTCTGCCCTTCTACAAAGTACCGTTCCCGTCACACCTCGATTATCCGCAACGACGGCAAGTGCATCGCGTGCCGATCCCACTGAATACTGGCCTGCCAATCACTCTGTTGATGCCCGATGAGCGCATGGTGAGCGGCGAGCTGCGCGACCTTTCCCCGGAAGGCCTCGGCATTCGCGTACGCACCGGCGCGATCGATATCCAGCGCGATCGTGGCACGGTGGTGATCTGTCATCTCGCGTTCAAAGGTGAACCTGAGTTTGTCGCGGACATTCGACTTTGTCACATCGATCCACCAGTGCGCGGCAGAGTCCCGCGCGTGGGCGCCCGCTTCGCCGGCTTACAGCCCAGTCAAACACGCCGGATTGAGCAGTTTTGCGCGGAGCTCGCCCGCGAGCAACGACGAGTCCAGTAACAGCTCGCTTAATGCCGCTGCGTGCTGCACGAGATCTGCCGGGCGATCGATGTCGTGACACTCGCGCAGCGCGGACCAGGACAACCCCGCAGCGCTAATCTTTGCCACTGTGTCCCTGTAGACTGTTGCCGAGCCCCACGCGATGTCTGCCGTAAATAGCTGCGGTTGAGGACGCTTGAGCCCGATCAACCAGTAACCGCCATCAGCCGCGGGCCCGAGTACCAAATCCACTCCATTCGTCAGCGCCTGCAAGGCCTGCGCGAGATCGCTGGTTTGCACATCAACGATATCCGCGCCAAGCAAAATCACCCTTGAGTGGGTCTGTAGGGTGGTCTCTAGCGCACGCGCCATCCGCGCGCCCAGGGTTTCTCCCTGCTGAACTTCGATCTGCCATGCGGGAGTTGTCACCAGCTCGCCCAAGTCTTCGCGCGCAGCGGGTTGATCGACACACACCACGCGGAGCACCTCGGGCAACGCCGTCACCTGGCGCAAGGTGCGGGCTAATAAGCCCGCGTAGAGTAGCGCGGCACCAGCGGCGCCCAGCGCAGGAATCAGCCGGGTTTTAACCGTGCCCACGCGCGGCGCCCGCGCAAACACGATGACTGCCGCGTTATTCAATCGTTCTCACGCACGGCACGGTAATCTGCGGCGAGCAGCGCCGGATCGACGCCCCAAAAAAAACGCCAGCGTAACCACCACATCCGTCCAATGGTGCGTAAGATTCCCTGCGTTTCCCAGCGTCGTGAAGACGTTGTCACCCGCAAACGCAGGCAAACTGGCGGACCTTCACGGCGCAGACGCGCCGATAGCGCCACATCCTCCATCAGGGGCAGCAAGGGATAGCCACCGACTCGCTCGAAAAGCGGGCGCGCGACAAAAATGGCCTGATCGCCAGTTGCGATGCCACTCACGCGTGACCGTACATTCATGAGCGCCTCCACCACGCGCAATAACGGCTGCGCGCCGGACAGTCGGACATCGAACCGCCCCCACACGCCTGGTGACGCGTGCGCGATGTGCTGCAAGCAAGACAACGCCGCAGTTGGCAGCAGGGTATCGGCATGCAGGAAAAGGAGAAGCTGTCCGCGGCTCGCCACGGCGCCGAGATTCATCTGGTGCGCGCGCCCCGGCGGCGCCGAAATTATTTGATCAACTTGAGGCTGCGCAAGTTCCGAGGTGCGATCAAGGCTGCCACCATCGACCAACACGATTTCATGTCCCGCGGCGCGCCAGGCCTGCAAGGGTGCAAGGAAGGCTTCAATTCCACGCGCTTCATTCAGCACTGGCACGATAATCGAGATGCACGTTTTAGTGATGGCCATGGCAGACGCTCAGTCGGTGTTGAGCGCCCCACCACAGCCGCTGCCCTGCCCCGCTGTACATCCATAGCAATGCTCACGCACGGTGATCTCGGTACCCGCTAACGACTGCGTGAGCAGCTCAGATAAATGCGTGGTCTTTGCCTGATCGCCCCACGGCAAACCTAGCATTTGATTGAAATCGCAATCGAACACCTGCCCCCGCCAGTCCACGCTCAGCAGACTCCGGCACATCACGGTGTCCAGATTCGCCGGTTCATAGTGATCCAGCAGGAGCTGCATGTAGCTCTCAAAACAATGATCGCGTTCGAGTGCGTGGCGGAAGCGTGCAATCGGCATGTTCGTAATCGTAAGCAGCCGATTGAAGGTCACGCCGTAATCGCTGGCGAGACGCGCCTTATAGGTGGCTTCAAGCGCGCACTGAGCAGGCGGCAAATGCGCGCCCACCGGGTTATAGACGAGGTCGAGAGTCAAGCCGCCGCCCGGCTGGCCATAGCCTAGCGCGTTCAGTTGGCGCAGGCCACGGAGGCTTTTTTCGAACACGCCATGGCCGCGCTGCGCGTCCACATTTTCGGGTCCGTAACACGGCAGAGAAGCCACTACGCACACCTGCTGCGCGGCGAGAAAAGCAGCGAGATCGGATTGCCCTGGCTCTTCCAGAATCGTGAGATTGCAGCGATCAATCACTGCCAGATCAAGCGCCCGCGCGGCATGCACTAAATAGCGGAAATGCGGATTTAATTCCGGCGCACCGCCCGTGATATCGAGCACTCGCGGCTGCTGGCGACGCGCGAACTCAAGCACTAATTCCACCGTCTCGGCCGACATCTCCTCGGTCCGTAAAGGCCCTGCGTCCACATGGCAATGCGCACAGGCCTGGTTACAGCGATACCCGAGGTTGACTTGCAAGGTTTCCAATTTCCCACGCCGAATGGCCGGGAACAACGGTAACGGACGGGGGAGGAAAGCAGCGACTGATGACATGCAGGATACGACTCACAAAAAGGGCCTGGGGTTCAACACTGCCCGTGGCCTGAGAGCATACCCGCTACCGCCCGGTGCCGGCTATCCAAGCTGGCGCTCCCGCCTTGAGGCCGCTAGAATTTCGC
>JANOVQ010000650.1:0-9641 GCA_031417495.1 Pseudomonadota bacterium
GTTGTAGATGTTGAGGACCTGATCCTTGCTCGCCTTCGCGGGGGCGGCCAGGGTCGTTGCCGCGGGCGCACTGGCTTCAGGGTTGTCGTCGCCCCCGCCGCAGCCGGCGAGCGCGAGCATTAAAGTTACCAAGCAAGGCAAAGCTCGAAGGGAATGAGTCATGATCGGCAATCCTCCAGCGGGTTACGCAGCGGACAGGTTGGTCAGGTGTGGCGACCGTAGACAGACGCCGCGCAGCGACCTTACGTCATTGAATGCCGGAGCCGCAACTGGTCTTTGTGGAGAGCGCCAGCCTGGCGCCATGCCCTAAAGCGGGAGGCGAAGCGCGCCGGCCGTGAGATCGAAACAATGCCGTGCGCGGCGGACGAGTTCGTCAATCTCAAGCCGCGAAATGATCAAGGGCGGGGCAGTGATCATGGTGTCGCCCACGGCGCGCATGATAAGACCGTGCTGGAAGCAGAAATCGCGGCAGAGAGTGCCGACATCACCCAACGGCGCAAAGCGTTCGCGGGTGGCTTTATTCTTCACGAGTTCGATGCCGGCGATCAGACCAATGCTGCGCACCTCGCCGACCAGCGGATGGTCGAGCAAGGTCGCCAGCTGAGCGTGCAGGTAAGGTCCGGTGTCGGTGGCGACGCGGGTGATGATCTTCTCATCCCGCAACAGGCGCACATTCGCTGCGGCGACGGCGCAGCAGGTGGGGTGGCCGGAATAGGTATAGCCGTGATTGAAGTCACCGCTCGCGATCAGCACGTCTGCCACCCGCTGGCCCACCATCACCCCGCCGAGCGGCAGATAGCCTGAGGAGATCCCTTTGGCGAGCGTCATCAGATCCGGCGTAAAGCCGAAGGTCTCGCAGCCGAACCAGCGACCAGTCCGACCAAAGCCGCAAATCACTTCATCGGAAATCAGCAGCAGCCCATATCGCCGGCAGATCCGTTGGATTTCAGGCCAGTAGGTCGCAGGCGGGAAAATCACGCCGCCGGCGCCCTGGATCGGTTCGCCGATGAAGGCGGCGACATTTTCCGGCCCGAGCTCAAGAATTTTCTGCTCTAACCAACCGGCAGCGCGCAGGCCGAACACTTCCGGCGTGTCATTGCCGCCAAGCCCATACCAGTAGGGCGGATCGATATGCACGATGCCTGGAATCGGCAGGTCGCCCTGGGCGTGCATGGCAGGCATCCCGCCGAGGCTCGCGCCGGCCAGGGTACTGCCGTGATAGGCGCTCCAGCGGCTGATGAAGGTTTTGCGTTGCGGCTGACCGAGCACATCCCAGTAACGGCGCACCATGCGCACGATGGTGTCGTTCGCCTCCGAGCCAGAACTCGTTAAGAACACATGATTAAATTGGGGTGGAGTGACTTCAGCGAGCAGCGCGGCAAGCGCCAACGCTGGCGGATTGGCGGTCTTGAAAAAACTGTTATAGAACGGCAGCTCGCGCATTTGCGCCGTCGCTGCGTCCACTAATTCGCGGCGGCCATAGCCGATATTCACGCACCACAGGCCAGCCATCCCGTCCAGAATTTTGTTGCCGTCGGAATCCCACAGCCAGACCCCGTCCGCGCGGGTAATAATGCGGGCGCCGAACTCGTGTAACGCCTGGGCATCCGTGAAGGGATGCAGGTAATGCTGGCGATCAAGCGCCTGCCATTCTGCCGTGGTGTGGGTGCCGGCCAAGTTCATGGTCTCATACATTGAGCAGCAGAAATTCGCGCTCCCAGGAACTGATCACATGGAAGAAGGTAGCGTACTCTTTCTGTTTCACGGCGGCGTAGCACTTGGCGAAGCGCTCGCCGATAATTTCCTTCAGCGCGGTTGAGGCCTCCAGCAGCTTCAGTGCGTCCTCCAGGTTGCGCGGCAACTGGTAGCCCAAAGCATAGCCACTGTCACTCAGCGGCGCGGTCGGACGCAGCTCTTCCACCATGCCGAGATAACCACAGGCCAGCGACATCGCGATCGCGAGGTAGGGATTGACATCCGCGCCTGGTATGCGGTTTTCGACGCGAGTGGCCTGTGGCTCGGCGACCGGTACGCGCAGGCCGACCGTGCGATTGTCATAACCCCATTGCACATTCATCGGCGCGAAATTCCCACTTGCCAAGCGCCGGTAAGAATTCATATTGGGCGCAAAGAAGGACATCGCGGCCGGCAGATATTTTTGTAAACCCGCGATATGCGCCAGGAATAAATCGGTGGGCTTGCCGTCCTCTGTGGCGAAAATATTCGAGCCAGTGGCGATCTCGTGCACGCTTTGGTGAATGTGCATCGCGCTGCCTGGTTCGTCCTTGTGGGGTTTGGCCATGAAGGTGGCATAAATGCCGTGGCGATAGGCGGCTTCACGACAGGTGCGCTTGAACAGGAATGTCTGGTCGGCGAGTTCCATCGGATCGCCATGCAGAAAGTTGATCTCCATCTGCGCCGCGCCGGATTCGTGGATCAGGGTATCGATATCGAGTTCCTGAATTTCGCAGTAGCCGTAGATATCCTCGAACAGCGGGTCGAATTCGTTTACCGCATCGATGCCGTAGGCCTGACGTGCGGTTTCCGGTCGACCAGAGCGGCCAATCGGCGGTTTTAAGGGCAAATCGGGGTCGATGTTTTTTTCGACCAGGAAGAATTCGAGTTCCGGCGCGACAATCGGTTGCCAGCCGCGTCGAGCATACAATTCGAGCACGCGGCGCAGCACAGTCCGTGGTGCTAAATCGACGGGCCGGCCATCGTTGTAAAAGCAATCGTGGATGACTTGCGCAGTGGGTTCGGCGGCCCACGGCACCAGGCGAATGGTTGAGACATCGGGCCGTAGCAGCATGTCAGGTTCGGTCGGGTCGGTGACATCGTCCTCCGGATATTCGCCCGTCACGGTCTGTACAAACACCCCCTCCGGTAGGCGCAGGCGTTCCTCTTTCCAGAACTTGCTGGCCGGCATGATTTTGCCGCGCGCAACCCCGGAGAAATCCGGGATGATGCATTCGACTTCCGTGCAATTACGCTCGCGCAGCCATTTCTCGAGGGATTCGGTGCGAGTTGGGGACGATTCTTCTTCTGGAATACTCATGAGATTTAGCGCTCCGCGGGGGCTCGCTACTCCTGGTTAATGGCTGGCGTGGCTGGTCGCCAAGGGCATGCAGGCATCATAGCCGCGGCAGGAATTCGAGGACAGCCATCCACACGCCGCCGCGCCATAGGTGCGCTTCACCCTGGGATCGATGCGCTCCCAGGGTGACCATTGCGGCAATTGATGAAAATCGTTGATCAAGGTAAAGACTGGCGCGGGCGGCGCTTTGATGTCCGTCGAGCGCTCCACTCGGTACACTGACTTGACCGACTAAGACCGCAGACATGACCCGCGCACCCCACATCGACTCCTACTATGCCGCGACGGCACATCCCTGGCAGGTCGCCCCCGCCCTGACGGAGTCTCTGCGCTGCGATGTTTGTGTCGTCGGCGGTGGCATTACGGGCTGCGCCACGGCTCTGCATCTCGCCGAGCGCGGCTACGACGTGGTGCTGTTGGAGGCGAACAGTATTGGCTGGGGGGCTTCCGGGCGCAGTGGCGCGCAGGTGATTGCCGGTTTCGCGTGCGATCTGGAAACACTCGCGCGGGTGGTTGGTGCGCCGGACGCGCGTCGGCTGTGGGAGCTGTCGTTAGCAGGGGTGCAATTGGTGAAAGATCTCGTGACAAGCCACGCGATCGCTTGTGACTGGCACGACGGGCAAATGCATGTCGCGATCAAACCGCGGCAGCGTGCTGAACTGCGCGCCTATCAGAGGCTGCTCGCCGCGCAGTATGACTATCCGCTGGAATATCTCGAAGGCCCAGCGCTGCAAGCCGTGCTGCGTTCAGCGCGCTACTGTGCGGGGCTCTATGATTCGCGTGCCGGTCATCTTCATCCCTTGAACTACACGCTGGGATTGGCCGCGGCGGCGCGCGCCGCCGGTGTGCGCATTTTCGAAGACACTCGCGTCCTGTCCTTTCACGAGGAGCCGCAACCGCGGGTGACCACCGCGCAAGGCCAGGTTTCGGCACGCCAGCTCGTGTTTGCCGGGAATGCGTATCTCGATTCGCTGGTGCCCGCGCTCGCCCGCAAAATCATGCCGGTCGGTACCTATATCGTCGCCTCGGCGCCCTTGGGCGCGGTGCGCGCGCAGCAGCTGATCACGAACCGCACTGCGGTTACCGACAGCAACTTCGTGCTGGATTACTTTCGTTTGTCGGCCGATCACCGTCTGCTGTTCGGTGGTCGGGTGAGTTATTCGAAGGTCCCGCCCGCGAATCTGCGCGCGACCATGCGCGCGCGCATGCTGCGGGTGTTTCCGCAATTGCACGATATCGCGCTCGATTACGCATGGGGGGGCTATGTGGATATCTCTCTTAACCGCGCCCCGCATTTCGGGCGGCTCACCCGCGACATCTACTTCGCGCAAGGCTTCTCCGGCCATGGCATGGCGCTGACCGGCCTGGCCGGCAAGCTCATGGCTGAGGCAATTGCCGGCACCAGCGAACGCTTCGATGTTTTCGCCCGTATCCCACACCGGAATTTCCCAGGGGGGAAATTTTTGCGCGTGCCGGGGATATTGTTAGGCACGCTGTATTACCGCATGCGGGATATGCTCTAGCCCTCATTAACATTCGCTCGGAGCGACGCTCCGATTGTTACACTGCCGTCACTTTTACCACCGGAGGAACTGCCATGGCTCGCGTCGCAATCATTAAACCTACGGTAATTGAGGATCCCGCGATCCGCGAGATCTTCGAATGGGTCGCGGGTGCCGAGGGCGCAGTGCCCAATCACTTCTATCTCGAAATGAATTTTCCCGAGCTGCTCAAAGCCAAAATGGCGACCACGCGCGTGCTGTGGCAAATGGGCGAACTCACGTTGCCGGAAGTGCAGCATGTGGGGATCCTGGTTTCTAAAGCGAATGGTTGTCCATATTGTACGGCGGCGTTTTGCACCATCCTGAATTACGGCATGGAGACTGCGGAGTCTTATGTCAGCGAGCTCGCCGCGCAGGGGCTGGCTGCCGTTACCGAGCCGCGCCTCAAGGCGCTATTAGGGTTTGCGCTTAAAGTGAATGCGGAGCCCCAGGCAATCACCGATTCCGATGTCAGCGGGCTGCGGGACGCCGGCCTCACGGACAAAGGAATTGTCCAGCTTATTCACCTGGTGTCGGATTTCGGGTCTTACAACCGACTCAACCTGGCCCTGCAAACGGACTATGACTACCGCGACCTGTGGCGTTCGCTCGCCTTCGGGTGGTCTGCGGCGAGTGGCGGGGCGGCTGGCGACAATACCCGCGGGTTGCGCGAGTAGGCGCGCCGGCGGGCGCTTTTTCTGCAGAGGTCAAAAGACGGTTTTGTCCCTATAATCGATCCCATCGAATGCCGGCGGCCGTGAGCGCTGCCGGCGCGCCCTTCCTGCAACCTGAGGCAAGCAACCATGGCTGACGCATTTATTTATGACTGTGTTCGTACCCCGCGCGGGCGCGGAAAATCCACTGGCGCGCTGCATGAGGTTACCCCCATTCAGCTTGCGGCCCAGATCCTAATTGCACTTCGCGAGCGCAATCATCTCGATACTTCGCTGGTGGATGACATTGTGTTTGGCTGTGTGTCGCCGGTGGGCGAGCAGGGTGCGGTGTTGCCGCGAGTGGCGGCGATCATCGCCGACTACGCACAGACCGTCCCGGGCAAACAGCTGAATCGGTTCTGTGCATCCGGCCTCGAAGCCGTGAACACGGCAGCCGCCCAGATCATGGCCGGCCAATCGGATCTCACGATTGGTGGTGGCGTGGAATCGATGTCACGGGTACCGATGGGCGCGGATGGTGGCGCCTGGGTCGGCGATCCGGCAGTGGCCTATAAATCCTATTTCGCGCCACAGGGCATTGGCGCGGATTTGATTGCGACCATGCACGGCTTCTCGCGCCAGGACGTGGATACCTACGCCTGCGAAAGCCAGCGCCGCGCGGGCCAGGCCTGGAAAAACGGCTGGTTTAAAAATTCCGTGGTGCCGGTGCGCGACATCCTTGGCGAAGTGCTGCTTGATCGCGACGAGCACATGCGCCCGCAAACCACCATGGAAGAACTCTCCAACCTTAAGCCAGCCTTCACGCAGCTTGGTGAAGACTATGGTTTCGATGCGGTGGCGCTGCAGCGCTATCCCGCGGTGGAACAAATTGAACATGTGCATACCGGCGGTAACTCCAGCGGCATTGTCGATGGCTGCGCGGCAGTGTTGCTCGGCTCGAAAGAAATTGGCGAGCGACTCGGCTTGAAGCCGCGTGCGCGAATTCGCGCGTTCAGCTCCATCGGCTCCGAGCCCACGATCATGCTAACCGGGCCAGCGCTTTCGGCACGCAAGGTCCTCAAGCGCGCTGGCATGCAGGCCAGTAATATCGATCTCTTCGAACTGAACGAAGCTTTCGCCTCGGTGGTGATGCTGTATATGCAGGATATGCAGATCTCGCATGACAAAATCAATGTGAATGGTGGCGCCATCGCGATGGGCCATCCGCTGGGGGCGACGGGCGCGATGATTTTAGGCACGGTGCTGGATGAACTCGAACGTCGCGGGCAGGGCACGGCCTTGATCAACCTCTGTGTGGGCGCCGGCATGGGCACTGCGACCATCATCGAGCGCCTGAACTAACCGGCGCGCACCTGTTCAATTGCCACATTCGGGGTGATCCGACCCCGAACTCAATCAGAAAGAATTTATGAGCCAGACCTTAACCGTGAGCGTGGATTCCGACGGCATCGCGTTGTTGATGATCGATGTCCAGGGACGTCCGATGAATGTGGTAACGCCAGAGTTTATGCAGGAGTTGACGGCTGCCATTCAACAGATCGCGAGCGACGCTGCGATCAAGGGCGCCGTGATCACTTCCAATAAAGCCGACTTCATGGCCGGTGCGGACCTCAAATGGCTGTTGGCCTCCCACGCCAAGGTCACTGATGCCAAGAGTGCGATGGCCTTTGCGTGGCCTTTGAATGAACTCTTTCGTAAATTGGAGACTTGCGGCAAGCCGGTCGCGGCAGCGGTCAACGGCACCGCGCTCGGCGGCGGACTTGAACTGGCGTTGGCGTGCCACTATCGAGTCGCAGCCGACAACCCGCACGCGCGCATCGGCCTGCCGGAAGTGCTGGTAGGACTGTTGCCAGGGGCAGGTGGCACGCAACGCTTACCGCGTCTGATCGGGATTTACGATGCATTGATGCTGATCGTCGAAGGGACGCATCTCAACGTGCAGGAAGCGCTGGCTAAAAAGATTTTTCACAAGGTGGTGCCGGCTGACCAACTCGTCGCCACTGCCCGGCAGTGGATCCTCGATGGTGGTAGTGCTGTGCAGCCATGGGATGCGAAAGGTTTCAAAGTTCCGGGCGGTGCAGGCGGCATGGATGCGCGCAGTGTGCAAACCTTTATGGGCGGCACGGCACTGGTTTCCAAGCGCACCCAGCATAATTACCCGGCGCCGATTGCGATCATGTCGGCCGTCTATGAAGGTACTCAGGTGCCGCTTGAGACCGGACTTAAGATCGAATCGCGCTATCTCTCCACGCTCTTATTGTCGCCGGTCACGCGCAATATGATCCGCACGATGTTCGTGAACAAGGGCGCAGCAGAAAAGGGCGCCCGGCGACCGAGCGGAATTCCGCCCAGCAAGGTAGCGACCTTAGGCATCCTCGGCGCGGGCATGATGGGCGCGGGGATTGCCTATATCTCGGCGCGCGCCGGGATGCAGGTCAAACTGCTCGATACCACGCTTGAGAAAGCGGAGCAGGGCAAACAATACAGCGCGAAGCTGGTCGCCAAGGACGTGGAGCGCGGCCGCAGCACGCCGGCCAAGGGGGCTGAATTACTCGCGCGCATTCAGCCCGTGACCGCTTATCAAGATCTGGCCGGTTGTGAGCTGGTGGTGGAGGCGGTATTTGAAGATCGCGCAGTGAAAGCGGACGTCACCAAAAAGACCGAGTCAGTCCTCGCGAACACCGCAGTGTTCGCCAGTAACACCTCCACGTTGCCGATCACGGGCCTGGCCGAAGCCTCGGTAAGACCCGCCAATTTTATCGGGGTGCATTTTTTCTCACCCGCCGAGAAGATGCCGCTGGTGGAAATTATCATCGGCAAACAATCGTCGCCGGAAACCTTGGCGCGCGCGGTCGATTACGTCATCCAACTGAAGAAAACTCCCATCGTGGTCAATGATTCACGCGGCTTCTATACCAGCCGGGTGTTCGCCACCTTTACCAACGAAGGCATGACCTTGCTCGGCGAAGGCGTGAGCCCGGCGCTGATTGAGAATGTGGCGAAGCAGGCCGGGATGCCGGTGGGGCCGTTGGCGGTGCTCGACGAGGTGACTTTGGAACTCGTCTATCACGTGACTCAGCAAACTCAAAAGGATCTCGGTACAGACTACCGCGAAACGTCCAGTTGGCCGGTGGTGCGCAAGATGGTGGAGGTGCTAAACCGCCAGGGTAAGCGCCATGGTCAAGGGTTCTATGAGTATCCGGCCGAGGCGCGCAAGCATTTGTGGGCGGGACTTGCGGAGCATTTCCCACTCGCCAAAACCCAACCGGAGGCCGCGGAAGTGCGCAAGCGATTGCTCTACATCCAGGCGCTGGAGACCGCGCGCTGCATGGAGGAGGGCGTGTTAAGCGATGCTGCCGATGGTGATTTGGGCTCGATTCTTGGCTGGGGGTTTCCGCCGTGGACGGGCGGCACCCTGTCCTTCATCGATACCCTCGGGACCAAGACCTTCGTGGCCGAATGCCAGCGTTTGGCTAAAGCCTACGGACCGCGCTTCGCGCCGTCCGCGTGGCTTGAAAAGCGTGCGGCGAGTGAACAAAAGTTTTATTGAAGTTTCGCAGTTAACGGGCGGCGCGGATGCCCCGCCCGTGTTTGCGGCGCACGCGTACCGCGTAACCACCGCAAGGTTCAAAAAATCTTACTAGGCGCTTCCCGCCTTGGCGGAATGGAATTCTTACCGCAGATCGCTTGAACGCGTACGGACTCGGCCGGCACTCATCACAGCACACTCAAGAACCACTGCGTGTTAGTACGCGGTGCGGAAGAGTTGTGAATTGAATTCACACCTAATGGGAGGAATGATGATGAAGGCAGTAAAAATAGCTGGCATTGCGCTGGCAGTGGCTGGTGCGTTGGGATCGTCAGTGAGTTTTGCGGATAATGATCGAGGGCGTGGTGGTCGCGCATTCGATGTCTGCGTGAATGCGGGTGCGGACGCTAAACTCACGAATTTCCCGCCGTCGGCAGGTGATCGCGTGACCGCCGTTGGCATGATGTTGCCAGTGGGTACCATCCCCAGTGATGGCACCGGCGACGCCACTTGTAACGCCTTCCAGTCAAAGAAACTGGGCACGTTCTTTGTGAATGGCACATTTGTCAGTGGCTTCGGCGCTGGCGCGCTACCGCAAGCCGCTGCGGATGACCTTGGTTATGTGCAATGGCATTTTCGTCTTAACGGCAATGCTGGCGCGTTCGAGACCAGCGGCCCGATCAAACAATTCACGCAGAACGGTAGATATCCGCAGGTCGTAACCGGTGGTACTGGCCGCTTCAGAGGCGCGAAGGGTGAGATGACGACGGAGATGTTGGGCGCTGGCGGATTCCAAATCCGCG
>JANOVQ010000651.1:0-2962 GCA_031417495.1 Pseudomonadota bacterium
TCCCGCGATGCCACACATTCAGTTATTTCCCACCTAAGTGGATCGCGTGCTTGGCGATATTACGTTCAATCAAGTCCATGTTCTCACGCATCCAGCCCACGGTACGCGCCAGACCATCAGGCAATCCCACCACGGCTTTGAACCCCAGCGCGCTTTCGCTTTTGACAGTACTGCCGTAGCGCTTGCCAGAATTGTCCCAGGCACGTTTCGGCAGCAAAGTCACCGCAGTCGGATTATCCGTAAGCGCGTTGATCTGCTCGGCCAGCTCCCGAATTGAGGTCTCATATCCGCTCGCGATATTGTAGGCCTCACCAGGAGAGCCTTTGAGGGCGCACGCGATCAGACCGGCGGCAATGTCTTCTACGAAAATAAAATCGCGCGAAGCGACACCTTCGTTCTCCAATGGCAAGGCCTCGCCTTTGAGTGCCTTGTAGATAAAAGTCGGCGTCACGTTGCGCCAGACGGAGGCTGGCGTGCCGCGCCAATGTCCCGCACCCAGGATTTCACCTGGCCCGTAGACATTCTGAAAGCGCGCCCGCACGGTCGGCAGTGCATGTTGCTTGAAGTAATACTTTGCATAGAACTCGCCGAAGATTTTGGACATCGAATACGGACTGTCCTGGGTCAAGGACACCAGTTCGGTTTCTTCGGTTGCGGTGGCGTCGCCGAAGGTCTTTTCGGCGACAGAACAACCCGCCGATGAATACACCACTTTCTTCAGCGCTTTGAAATCCTTCAGGCGCTCGAAGAGTTTGAGGGTGGTCAGCGTATTGTTTTCATGATCCGCGAGTGGATCATGAATCGAACTTTGATTGCCATGATAGGTGCTGAGATGGAATACATAGTCGTACTCATCCCTGAGTGCGTGCAGCACGCGATCATTGGTAATCGAGGATTCCGTAAATCTGATTCTCGAATCCTGGGGAATGTTATCCCGCTCAGCTGAGAGCAGATTGTCGATGATGTGCACCTGGGCCGCGCCATTGGCGAGTAGCTTACGCACCAGGTTGCTGCCGACGAAGCCTGCCCCACCCACCACCAGTGATTTGCTGTCTTGCAGTTCGGTTCTTTGCATCGTCGACTCTCAGGTTGTGGGTGCGGCAAGATGGCTGAACACATCGTTCACGCCGTAGCGGTCATACCACGCCAGTTGTCGCTGCAGGATATCCGTAAAGGAAACCTGCGCACGCCAACCCAGGCGGCGTTCGGTCTCGCTGGGGTCAAGCACTACCATCGGCACGTCGTCCGCCCCTGGTGCCACAATCGGCACCTCTTCCGCAGGGGTGAGCTTCAGATAGCTGACCACGAAATCGTAGATTTCCTTGATGGCGTGACCTTCACCCGTCGAAACGTTGTAGACGCCAGCTGCGACCGCAGTGACGAGCAGGCGATCCATTAAGGCCAGGAAATCCGACATATCCAGAAAATCACGGACCGTATCGCTGCAAAAACATTTCTGTCCTGCTTTAAGACGCTTGTAGAAAGTCGGGATCGGACCAATCGCCAGGCGAGGTCCGGTGACATTCGCCAGGCGCAGCGAAACCACCGGCACACTGCCCATCATCAGGAATTGTTCGCCCGCCGCCTTGGAAATTCCGTAGCTCGTAAATGGCGCCACTCTTTGCGTGATCGGAATCGGCACGCTATCCGGTCGCCCGTAACACAGCGCAGTCTGAAAATTGATGATGCGTTGTACGCCATGCGCCGCGGCAGCACGCGCCACGTGGATACTTCCGGAGACGTTAGTCGCCGTATCTTCGAGCCAATTGTCTGGATCCTTGTAGGCCGCCGCACTGTGCACAATGATTTCGGGCTTGAAGCGCGCTACACATTGGTCAACCAAGTCCGCATCGACAATCGAACCTTCGATCACTTCTAAACGCGGAATCCCATTGGGGACAACTTCGCGCTTGCCGGTTGCGAAATTATCGATGACGAGGATCTCGTGCTGCTGTGGCAGCCAATGTTCAAGCAAATTCGATCCCAGGCAGCCCGCACCGCCGGTAATAAGAATACGCATGGACTATTTTTTCTCTTCGTGACGGAGATGGGTGTAGCCGCCGTGCACCCCGTACTCGCGGTAATACGCAACCGCTTCCGCCACAAGCTGATCGAGCGGCGTGAAGTCCACTTGACCAAAATCTTTAAAGGTGCGCGACGGATCGAGCAGGATGCTGGGTGCATCGTCGGGTCCGAGGTCACGCACATCCGGCGCTGGATGCTCGCTCATTTGGAGACCGGCGACCACCGCGTCATACAGTTCCTGAATCGCGATATCCTTGCCGGACGAGAAGTGGTAGGTGCCCTGGCCCACGCCATCGACCGCCTTCACGACATAGCGCGCGAGATCCTTCACGAAGACGAAATCACGGCGCGCCTTGGTGACGAAGCAGCGCTTACCCTCGGTGAGTCGCTGATAGAAGATCGGGAGTGGCCCGCTCACATTGCGTGGCCCGATCACATTCGCAAGTCGGAAGGTCACGAATTCCTGCCCCGAGATTTCAAGATAGTCCTCGGCCGCAGTTTTCGAGATTGCGTAGCTGCTGTTGGCTGGAAATTTCGGATGATCAAGCCGGATCGGCTGCTGCTGGGGCTTCAGGCCGTAGCACAACGCGGTCTGAAAATAGATGAAGCGGCGGACTTTGCTGGCTTTGGCTGCCCGGATCAGATTCGCGCCGCCGACGACATTGGTAAGGGCGTCGTTGTACCAGTCTTCGGGATCTTTGTAGGAGGCGGCGGTATGCACGATGACTTCCGGTTTGAAATCTCCGATCAGCCGGTCGACGACGTCTTTGTCAGCAATCGTATCGATCACTACTTCGAGATTCGAATGCGGCGCGAGATGTTCGCGCCGGCCGGTCGCGAGGTTGTCGATGACACAGATCTGGTCGCCGCGGGCGAGCAGCATCTCGGTTACGTGCGAACCGACTTGGCCAAGTCCACCTGTAATAAAAATAAAATC
>JANOVQ010000652.1:0-2786 GCA_031417495.1 Pseudomonadota bacterium
CGAGCTCGTCGGCGCCGTAGCTGACAGGGGTCTGGTGGGAGCTGCTCATGCGCGCGCCAGTGCCTGCTCCAAACGCTCACCGAAGTGTTCGCGATTCGCGAGTCCTGTGAGTTTGTCGTAGCGCGAGAGCATGAGAAAACGCCGCTCGGCGTCCTTGCGCTCGATGGCGTGGCGAATGGTTTTGAGGATCAAGGCGCCGTCAGCCTGACCCTTCACCAGGTAATCGCTGGCACCGCTTTTAATCAACTCCAACCCGAAGATTTCATCTTCCCGGTGAGTGAGTGCGATCACTGGGGTATGGTCGGGTGCAATTAAGAGCTGGCGCAAGGTCGCCAGCCCCTCGGAATCGGGTAAATCCAAGTCGCTCAGAATCGCATCGAAACGTGCCGCTTGCAGGAAACGACAAGCCTCGTCCAAGGTCGTCGCCTGCTGGACACACACTGTCCTGGTCGCGACTTCGCTCAACAAAGTGCGGATAAGTAGCGCATCGCCCGGATGATCCTCCACTAACAGGATCGACAGGAAATCGCTCGTGGACGTGAGCGTGAGCGTGAGCGGAAGATTACGTACAGCTGACGATGACAGCATTATTCAGGCTACTTCTAGTAACTCACGCGACTTCCGCGAGGGTGTTTAGCGACCCCCTGTGACGGGCCCTTTAGGCGTCTCGCGATGAACTCAAGTCGGGCTGATTAACGCCGCTAATCTCAGTCGTCGAGCATGGCCCTTTCAGCGAGCTAATCCCTTATGAATGTAATCGTCGGCATCGTCTTGGTTTTAGGTTGCGTCGCGGGCGGTTTCGTCCTTTCGCACGGCGTCCTGGGGGCGCTGTGGCAGCCCTACGAATTATTGGTCATCGGCGGCGCCGCGTTGGGCGCATTCGTGATTGCCAACCCAGGCAAAGTCATTAAGGCAGTGAGCAAGACGCTGCCCTTGATGCTGAAGGGTTCGAAGTACAAAAAATCCTACTACATGGATGCGCTCGCGTTGATCTACGACTTGCTGGCAAAGGCGCGCAAGGAAGGCATGATGTCGCTTGAGGTCGATGTGGAAGATCCGGAAAAGAGTCCGATTTTCGGCAAGTACGCGAGCATCCTGCACGATCATCACGCGGTGGAATTTCTGACAGATTATCTGCGCCTGATGGTCGGCGGCAGTATCAAGAATGCTTTCGAGCTCGAAAACCTCATGGATATCGAACTCGACACGCACCATGAAGAAGGCCACCAACCGGCCGCCGCCCTCGGTCGAATCTCGGACGGCCTGCCCGGCTTCGGAATCGTGGCGGCGGTGTTGGGCATCGTCATCACGATGGGTGCTTTGGGGGGGCCGCCCGAAGAAATCGGACATCACGTGGCCGCCGCGCTGGTCGGGACATTTCTCGGTATCTTGCTGGCCTACGGCTTTATTGGGCCAATGTCCACCCTGGTCGAACACATCGCGCGCGACGAATCTCAATTCTTCAAAGTCCTTAAAACGACTTTGCTCGCATCCCAACAAGGCTACTCGCCCCAAATTGCGGTCGAATTCGGCCGCAAAGCCATTTTCTCGACCGAACGCCCGTCCTTCAAAGAACTGGAAGATCACGTAAAGAAAAAATAGGCACGTGACACTTTCTTTCAGACGCTAACGAGGGGACATCAATGGCAGTTGAATTGCCACCAATCATCATCAAGAAAATCAAGAAAGGGGGGCACGGTCACCACGGCGGTGCGTGGAAGGTCGCGTTCGCCGATTTCGTGACGGCCATGATGGCTTTCTTCATGTTGATGTGGTTGTTGGGCTCAACGACACCCGAGCAGAAAGCAGCGGTCGCAAATTACATGAACAATCCACTGGCAGACGCCGGTCCAGGCGGCGCGGGTGCGAATATCGTGCTTGACGGTGGCGACGGGATTCTGGACGGGAATGGCCCTTCCGCCTTTGCGCAAGCGGCCACTTCGGATGCCACTGTGCAAGGGACGGGCGCGCCTTCCGCGCAAGATGCGACCGAGATCGCCGCCCAGGCCGAGGCCGCGCGCATGGCAGAACTACTGCAAGAATTGAAGTCCGTGATCGATGCCAGCGAATCCCTCAAGCCTTTTAAAGACCAGCTGCTGCTCGATATCACGAGTGAAGGTCTGCGCATTCAAATTGTTGATAAAGAAAATCGCGCGATGTTCGGTCAGGGCAGTCCAGTGCTCGAAAATTACATGCGCGAAATTCTGCGTGAAGTTAGTACCGTGATTAATCAGGTGCCGAATAAAATCAGCATTTCAGGACACACTGATCAATCGCCCTATGCGAGCAACAACGGTTATAGCAACTGGGAGCTGTCGTCTGATCGCGCCAACGCGGCGCGGCGCGAGCTGGTCGCCGGCGGCATTGCCGAAGCGAAAATCGGTCGAGTGGTTGGACTCGCGTCGTCGGTATTGTTCGATAAGGAAAATCCGTTCGGGCCGATCAATCGTCGCATCAGCATCATCGTGATGAACAAAGCGGCCGAGGAAGCGGTCGTGGAAGGTGAAGGACGCGCACTAGAGATACCCGAGATCACCTCAGACGCCGGCGCACCAGTCACTGAATTAAATGCCCCTAAAGCGGCGGATCCGGCGCCAGAGCGTGCTGCCCAGCCAGCCAATATCGAGCCGCAGCTCGAGCCACCGCAGAACGCTGCGCAGGAGCGGAGTTCCAACGCCCCCGAGACCGTCCCGCCTGCCACTGAGTCGCCGAGTCAGCCGCCGGCCAACGCACCGTCGGCGCCGCCACCGAGTGCCCCTAGTGCGGCACCGCCCGCCGCGCCGGTC
>JANOVQ010000653.1:0-5272 GCA_031417495.1 Pseudomonadota bacterium
CGGACGGGCCTCGAACACCAGCGATTTGGACATCGCAGTAGGCTTGGAACCTGGCATCAGTTTATCGGCACAGGAGTTGGGCGAGCTCATTGCGGATTTAGAACGCGACAGCGGGCGGGTAGTTGATCTCATCCTGTTGAACGAGGCGCCTCCCGCGCTGGCTTATCGGATTTTCGCCGACGGACAACTTCTTGCAGAGCGCAATCACGACGCTTTCGTCGCGCGTAAGGTCCGCGCAATTCTCGAATACCTCGATTTCGCGCCGTTCGAAGCGCGCTGCGCCCAGGGCGTCTTGAGGGCAGCCGCGAATGGTTGATTCAGCGCTGCTTGCCGCCAAAATCTCGATGATTCACGATGCTGTGGCACGGATCTCTGCAGTCTTACCGGCGACCCTGAGTCAATTCCGAAGCGATCGAACCGCGCGCGAAGTCGTGACGCTGAATCTGTTTGTCGCAATTCAGGAGTGCGTGGCCATCGCTTCACATCTGTTGGCAGATGCGGGTTGGGGTGCGCCAAAAACTTATGGCGAGTCGTTCACCGCGCTGGCTGAACACAGCGTCGTCGATGTTCAGCTCGCGACTCGTCTACGCGCCGCGGCGGGTTTGCGGAATTTGCTCGCGCATCAGTACGGCGCCATCGACTTTGAACGCTTGTATGAATTTGCGGATTCTCGAAAGGCCGATCTGAACGCATTCTGCGCAGCGGTCGCCGCCTGGTGTCAGTCGCAGGCTGGATGATCCGGGGCCAGCTTACTGATTGATTGCCTAGGTCCGGTGCAAATTTTAGTGCCACGAAAATACGAGTTTTCAACACCGTCGGCTGGTCGCAGGCTCACGATTCAAGTCACTGGCTTAGATAGGGCGTCTTCAGCCAGCTGCTATTATTTCCATGAGGTCCTTGTCCGGCACATTACCGGCATATTTCCGCGCCGTCGGGTGCAATGGGTCCCAGCCGATTTTGCTCCCTGTCCATACGTCCGCAATTGGCTTCAGAAGATCACGACTATCCATGCTCGCGACGCGAACGGCGCGAAAATCCGGATATGCCTCCGACCTCATCCCCACCGGCGATCCACACGCTTCACAAAATTCGTGAACAACGGATTTGCCGCTGCCGCCGATGACCACATGCGCTTTGGGAGTGCCCCGCCTGAAGTTTACTGAGGCAAAAGGGAACCACGCGTTCGGCGCGTAAGCACTGCCCGTCGCGCTTTGGCAATCGCGACAGCGACACATGAAGACAAAAGCAGGCTTGCCCAGCAATTCATATCGGATCGCGCCGCACGCACATCCCCCGGGATAAGTGAGTTCGTTTTCCATAGCGTCGGTCTCCAAATGCGGGCGAGAGGTTTGGGAGAATTATCGGTCTTGATGAGTGGCTCAGAATATCTCCCAGAAACTAAAGCATGCGAAATCAGGGGAAGCAAGGAAACCAGTTCGTCGCTTGTAGGTTGGCGTGAGCGCAGCGAACCCCAACATCTGGTCGACAATGTTGCGCGCTCGGTGTCAACGCGGCAGATCGAAACTGTTTAGGTACCCGCTGGCGTGCCCTGCCTGCCACGGTCGCCGACCTGAGCACCTGCGTGGGTCTTGCAAGCCCTCAGATCCGCGCGGCGAGATCGACCGCAAGATCCTCGATACCAGGCGCGCCGGATCACCGTCCGGCCCATTCCATTCGCTCACCTAGCCAATTGACTCACGTGTGAGCGATGCCGCGTGACGAGATCCCCCACGTGGACATCGCGGCCGATCTTCGTCATATATCTAGGTACTAAATGCGGCGCGGCGCAGTCTGTGACTCCAATCTCGTGCGCCGTGGATAATTGCCTGCGTTCCTGAAATTCTTGGTGGCTCAGCTCAAAGTAACTCAATTGAGGGCGCACTAATGACTGAATCTCGCTACGAAGGCCGCTGTTTTTGCGGAGCAGTCCGCATCGAAGTACGAGGTGAGCCGTTTTTGGCAGGCTATTGCCACTGCCAGGACTGCCGCGACTGGTCGAACGCCCCCGTGACCTCGTTTGCCATGTGGCCACCTGACGCGGTCACCATTACGCAAGGCAAAGAGGACATTGCCCGCTTTTCAAGAATTCCCGAGACGCCGCGGGCTTGGTGCGTGAGCTGCGGAGGCCATATCGGCGCCTTCCGTGACCAGTACGATCCGCCGCACATCGCACTTCTTCCCCATATGCTTGCGAACTTTCCCTTTGTGCCGACGCTTCACCTTTTCTGCGACGAGGCTGTGATCGACGTAAAAGATAATCTGCCGAAGTAGCGCGATCTGCCGCCGGGGGTCGCGAAACCAAGAACGAAAATCGCGGGTAGCGGTGAACTGATGCCGGACTCTCCGTCGCCGTGACCAGATCAGGGTTGGCCGCTGGCCGCGCTGCGCTTGCTAAGTTCGACTGGGAAACCGGCTACTCACTGCTCACGGCGCTTGAGCCTTCGGAACTGCTGACGGCGCAGGATTTGGAAGGCATTGGCGAAGCGGCCTTCTGGACGAGCCGACCGCGCGAGTGCATCCGGTTTCGCGAACGGAGTTTTGCTGCGTACAACCACGAGCGCCTACCCTGCGCCGCCGCGGGGGTGGCGTTGCAGTTGGTGTGGGACTACTTCGCACTGCGCAGCGAGGCGGTGGCCCGTGGCTGGTTGGCCAAGGCACAACGGCTGCTGAGCGCTCAGTCAGAATGTCGGGAGCATGGCGTGCTGGCCAATTCCTTAGCCCATCTCGACATTCCGCAGGCCAAACTCGACACCGCGCTTGCGTTAGCGCGGCAAGCCTACGCGATCGGCCAACGCGTCGAGGACGCGGATCTACAGGCTTCGGCGCTGAACACCGTCACGTCGCGACCATTCACCAGGAAGTGGGCGAGATGCGTGTGTATCGCGGCCAGTTTGACGCAGCAGAAGAGGCCTTTCGTCGGGCCGAAGAACTTGGGCGATCGCCGCAACCCGGACGAGCGCTGCTGTGCCTTGCGCAGGGGGAGATCGATGCGGCGGTATCGTTTATTGCGGCAGCCCTCGCGGACCAAACTTGGGATCGGCTGGCGCGCGCGCGGTTGCTGCCGGCGCAAGTTGAGATCGCGCTGGCGGCTGCTCGGCTTACCGAGGCCCGTACGGCGGCCGACGAACTACTGGCGATTGCCGACACCTACGCCACGATCGCGCTTTCGGCTACCGCCAAACAAGCACACGGGCGCGTGTTGGGGGCAGAAGGGGATGCGGCTGCCGCGGCCATTTGCCTGCGCGAAGCGATGCGGCTTTGGTTAGATTTTCCGGCACCCTTTGAGGCTGCGCGCTCGCGTCTGGCACTCGCCGAAATACTGCGGGATCTTGCACGCATCGACGAAGCGCAGACTGAAGCGAGCGTATTTACAATCGATATACATAAAATTATCATCCGTCTCCCTGCTGTGGAGCTAACAGGAACCAAAACCATGCGTGACGCCGCCATCAACCTCCGTGCGCGACCCGAGCAACGGGACATCATTGACCAGGCGGCGCAGCTGCTGGGCAAGAACCGCTCGGACTTCATGCTCGAAGCGGCATGTGACCGCGCCCAGTCTGTGCTGCTGGACCAAGTGTTCTTTCGCCTGGACGCCGCGAAGTTCCGGCAGTTCGCGAAGCTCCTGGACGCGCCGCCCGCCGCCAACTCCGGGCTCGAACGGCTCATGGCTGTGAAGCCGCCCTGGTCTCGTAAGCCTGCAAAGCGCTAACCTTGCTTCTTGGAACTCCAGAGCCATTATCGGCTGCGCACCGGCTGGATGAATTCCAATGCGGCGAGCCTTCTTTGGACGAGTGGCTAATGCGCCGGGCTCTGGCCAATCAGGCCAGTGGCGCGAGTCGAACTTTTGTGGTCACGGATGAGGAGGGCGCTCGCGTACGGGGCTATTACGCCTTGGCGGCGGGAGCCGTGGCACATGAGCGGGCCACCAGCACCGTGCGACGAAACATGCCTGACCCGGTACCGGTGATGGTGCTGGGCCGCTTAGCGGTGGATCGCGGCGCGCAGGGGCACAAGCTCGGCGCCGCGCTGTTACAAGACGCCGTCATGCGCACGGTAGCCGTCGCAAACAATGCCGGGGTGCGGGCGCTGCTGGTCCATGCCTTGCACGAGCGTGCCAAGCAATTCTACGAGCACTACGGGTTTCAGCCTTCGCCGGCGCACCCCTTGACACTGATGCTGCGCTTGCCCACAAGGGCCTGAGCATCGGCCACCAATACCACCGCGCCGCCTTCATGTTGTTTCATTGGATTGTCGCGCAGGCAGGCTTGGAATTTCTCGTTAGTTGCCTTCGCATTAACTCTAGATATTTGTGTGATCGCTGCAATTTACACGGATCCCTCAGGGACAGTTTACTGATTATTGGTCTAGACCTGCCGAGAGTTCGGTTCACCCGCGCAACGAAGTGAATTAAGTAAACTGTCCCTGGGCGACCCATGGTTTTCAAGCGGCGTCGTCAACTGCAGCAGGCCTTCGACAATCGCCAAGAGCGCGACATCGTGATTCGCTTTGATCGCGCGCTGCGCGTCCTTGAAAAATTGCTTAGCTCGAACGTAGGACATAAACCCTTCTCGTGGGTAATCGTAGGAACAGAGTTCGATTATGCGGTTAGCACCACGAGCACGCTGCAGTGCGCATGCTCGATCAAGGCCGGCGACTTCGATCCACTCCACCAACGCGCCGCCCAGCCATCCTGATGCTTATGACCGACGACGATTAAATCGGCGTCTATCTTGCGCGCATAGTACGTAATTTCCTCGACCGAATCCCCGCTTAGGACTTCACCCGTGGCGGTGACCCCAAGGCCACTTATCCGGCGCAGCCCCTCGTCGAGCACCGCGCGGTAATTTTCCGGGTCTTGCGCTTCGCTCGCGCCTTCGTAAAGCCCGCCTTCCATGCTGAAAATCGCCGTAGTCAGCTGCGGCATAACGGCAATAAGGAATAACTCGCCATGACTCCACTGGGCAATATCGAAGCCATCGAATAGTGCTTTTTGAGCGAATTCGGAACCGTCGTAAGCGACCACGATACGTTTATACATGTTGGACTCCTGGGGGCTACAAAAGAATGATCAGGTTTCGCGCTCGTGCGCCGGTAGTGTCTTCACCCGCGCCGCTTGCGCAGTCATGCCAAACCGGGTGTGGCACTCGAAGGCGCGGTTCAGGGCGGCGGCACGTTCGGCCAGCTGATCTTTGCGCTCGGCAAGGCGTGCGCGGCAGCGCTCGACAAACTCAAGGCACAACCGACTCTTGCCGGTGCCCGCCTCCGCGAC
>JANOVQ010000654.1:0-2446 GCA_031417495.1 Pseudomonadota bacterium
CAACCTACTTCTCTCACAAAGCTTGCGGGCGGCGTTCGATGTTGCCCATTGCACCCTCGATTTCGCCGCGAAGGGTGGTTATCCTCTCCCCCGGCCCACTGAATCAAAGGAGTCGCTCATGTTAACCGTGCACCATCTCAATAACTCCCGCTCACAACGCATCGTGTGGTTGTGCGAGGAGTTGGGCATCGAGTACCAGCTCGTTAAACATCAACGCAATGCCGAAACTTTGCGGGCGCCTGCGGCGCTATCTAAAGTTCATCCGCTCGGCAAGGCCCCGACCATCGAGCATAACGGCCAGGTCATTATCGAAAGCGACGCGATCATCGAATACATCTGCCAGGTGTGTGCGGGTGGTCGTTTGAGTCATGGCGCGAGCTCGCCGGACTATGGTCAGTACCTGCAATGGCTGGCGTATGCCGAAGGCACCTTGTTCCCTGGCCTTGGGGTTGACCTGGTGTACAACTGGACGGGGGGCGGCAACGAGACTTTCATGGGCTTCTTCGAAGCCGAAATCGTGAAGAACCATCAGTATGTGGAGGACAGCCTCAAGGGGCGTGACTATCTGCTGAAATCCGGCTTCTCGGCGGCGGATATTAATCTCGGTTGGGCGCTGGAGTTCAGCGAATGCCGCGGGCGGGTGAAAACCCTGCCTGCTGTGCAGGCCTATCTGGCAAGACTGCGTGCACGTGATGGGTATAAACGCGCCATCGCGCGCGGCGGTCCGCAGGATTTGTCGGTGTTTTCCGCGGGGGTTTCCTGAACGACCCTAAACGACTCGGCCTGATGCTGTGGCCGGCGCCGAACCTCGACGC
Organism: Pseudomonadota bacterium; assembly: GCA_031417495.1. Lineage (GTDB taxonomy): Bacteria > Pseudomonadota > Gammaproteobacteria > CAIKBL01. Next base: position 816 of record JANOVQ010000654.1, read on the forward strand.
CGGCTTTGCACGCGGTGTGTGGGCCGAGCAGGTGGGTTTCGACGATCTCTGGTTGCCGGACGCCGAGGGCATGCAGGATCCGATCGCGCTCGCCGCCGCGCTCGCGGTAGCGACTACCCGCATCCGCCTGTGTACCGGAGTGGTGCCGGTGTTTAATCGACCACCAGCAGTGCTGGCAACTGGCGTGAGTGTGATCACGCAGCACGCGCCCGGGCGGTTTGTGCTTGGGCTGGGGTCGTCCACTAGCAATATGATCGATCGCTGGTACGGTTTGCCGTTCGCGAAACCCCTGACCCATGTCCGCGAAACAGTCCTGTTGCTGCGGCAAATCTTCGCGGGCGAGAAAACAAACTTCGCAGGACAAACCCTGCGCAGCCAGGGCTTTCGCCTGCAGGAGTTGCCAGCGTCACCCTTGCCGATCTATCTCGGCGCGATGGGTCCCAAAATGTTGCAGCTCGCGGGTGAAATTGCCGATGGCGTGGTGCTCAATGATTTCACTCCCTGTGACCGCCTTGCGTGGGCCTTGGAGCAAATCGATCTTGGCGCCAAGCGTGGCGGGCGGCGCGCGGAGGATCTCGAAATTGTAAAGCGTCGCGCGATCGTGGTGACCGCAGAAGATGAATCGGCGAGCGAAGTGCGCGAATTTTTCCGTCGGCACCTGGCCTTTTATGCCTCAGCGCCCGTTTATCAGGAAATGTTGCTGCGCCTGGGCTATCCCGAGGTTGTCGCAGCAGTGCGCGCGGGTTATGCGGCGCGTGATCGTGCGCGGGTGACGAAGGCCATCAGCGATGTGCTGGTCTCACGCATATTTTTATTTGGAACGGCGGCACAATGTCAGGCCCAGGTGCGGGCGGACTACGCCGCCGGGATCGATACCGTCGTGGTCAGTCCGCAAGCGCAGCACGCCAAGGAATTCGCGCGGATGACCGCGGCATTCACAGCCGCCGCATTTAACCGATCAGGTCACCTGCAGGCGTCGTAATCGCTCAAGGACTGCAATGGCCTCAGCCACCATCCCCGGCACGAATTCCGCGACGTGAATCAAATCGTTGAGAGCGCCGGCAATCTGCCCGCAAGGAAGGATCCCGCCTTCCATATCCCCATCGCGCTGCGCGGCAATCTGTCGTTCATCCTTGAACTGCGTGATCTCCTCTTCACTGAGCCCGCCCTTCGCCTCCAGCCCCGCCAATTCGTCAATGCCACCACTCGCAAGCGCGCGCGAGGGTCCGTACAAGGCTTGGAAGAGGATGTCATCGCCTTCACGCGCGGCAAGGATTTTTTGTGCGAACGCTGGATGCCAATCCGGATTATCGTGACTGGCGACGAAGCGCGTGCCGAGCGCCACGGCCTCCGCGCCAAAAGCGAGCGCCGCCGCGAGTCCGCGGCCATCGCGAATGCCGCCCGCGAGGATGACCGGACAGTCCACGGCTTCAGTGACGCTTGGGCCGAGGACAAAGGTGTGCACGGGGCGCGCGTGGGTGTGCCCGCCGGCCTCGTAACCTGAGGCAATGATCATATCCACCCCTTCTTGGGCGGCGCGCATCGCCTGGCGCGTGCCGCCTACCTTGTGGACATGAATTAAACCGGAGCCCTCGATCAATCGGCGTGCCGCCGCAGGTGGCCCTGCCGAG
>JANOVQ010000655.1:0-3689 GCA_031417495.1 Pseudomonadota bacterium
CGGCGTGAGTCAGGTTTGGTTAGGTGAGCTTGATTCAGGGCAGGCGAATCTTGACCAATGCATTGCGTATTACGTTCCCGAGCATCATCTGTTGTACGTGCAGCAATATGGGTCTGATATTGGTCCGATGGGGTTTAGTTACGCCGCTATCGCGTTATGGCTTCGCGGTTATCCCACGCAAGCTGTGCTCAAAACACAAGCTGGCCTGCGCTTAATTTCTCACCTTTCCCAACCGTACAGTCAAATGTGGGCCCGATTGATGCCTGCAATGAGCTATCAGATTTGCAACGAGGAACGCTTTGCGCAAAACCTTGCAGTAGAAGCCACCTCGCCTTGTAAGGCGCATGGGTTTGGTATGGAGCTGCCGTTGGGACTGATGATCGAGGGTTGGGCATTAGCCGACCGTGGGCACGGCATACGCCTAATGATCGAGGGGCAGCAAGGGTGGCGCGCCGCACACGGTCGATTAGCTTGTACGTGGTTCCCTGCCATGTTGGCGGAGTGTTACGGGAGTATAGGGCGTTTCGAAGACGGTATGAGTGCCATCGACGAGGGGCTCGGGTTGGCGCAAGACACAGGAGAAGGATTCTTTGAAGCTGAGCTGCACCGGCGTAAAGGGGAGTTCTCGCTGAAAATAATGGCAGAGACTAATCTGCGACCGCTGCCGCTTGATCCTCGAGCAGAGGCCGAGACCAGTTTCCGGAGGGCCATTGAGATCGCGCGTACGCAAGACGCTTAATCGCTAGAACTCCGTGCCTCGACAGATCTCGCAGGCTTGTGGCGAAGTCAGGGGGAAAATAAGGAAGCGCGGGAACTGTTGGGATCAATCTACGGCTGGTTCACCGAAGGCTTCGACACCAAGGATCTCCTGGAGGCGAAAGCGTTGCTGGAAGAACTGACCTGAGTCCACCGGACGAGTTCGGAATAATGCAAGCTGGTGCAGTTCGGGGGATGACGCCCTGCGGGCTTATCCGTCCTATAAATTTCCGTTGCGCTTCATCGCCCGCACTGCCGTCAGACTCGCCCCAAATCCCGCACCAGGATTTTCAATGACTGCGCATCGAAGGCTGGTAGAAAGTGATCGACATAGGGCAGCGCGGCCTTCATGCCCGCCGCGCGCACCTGGAAGGTGGAGGCGCCGTACATCGGATTGATCCAAACCACGGATTCCACCAAGCGTTGCAAGGTGCGCATTTCGAGCTCGATTAAATGTGTATCGCCGTTGTCGTAGCCGTCGCTGATCACCAGCACGACCGTGGAAACCCCGGTCCCTTCGCGCAGCACACCGCGATTGAGGGTCGCGAGGGCGCCGCCGATGTTGGTGCCGCCAGACCACTGACGAACCGTCTCGCCCACCTCGCGCAAGGTGTCTGGCACGCTCCGTCGGCGTAACAGGGCGGTGATTTCAGTTACGTGGGTACTGAACACCAGGGTCCGGGAATTCTTGAGCGCCTGTTGCAGGCCAAACATCAGGCGCAACAGGAAGGGGTTGAAGGCGTCCATCGAACCGCTCACATCGCACAGCATCACGAGACGCGTTTTGCGAGTACGGCGTTCGACTCGCGCCAGTTGCAGCAGATCCAAGCCGTACCGCACATTGCGGCGCACGCTACGCCGAAGATCGATTTTGGCGCCGTGCGGCGCCTGGTGCATCCGTCGCGAGGGTCGCGTCGCGAGATGCTTGGCGAGTTCGCGGATAACTTGCTCCAGCGGCGGCGCGTCGGGATCCCAACGGTTATCGAGATCCAAGCTGCGCGAAATCTCGTCCGCACTGAAACTCTCCGCGGCAGTGGTGATTTCCTGATTTATTTCACGATAGTGATGCCCGAGGCTGCCCTGCATCGATTCGCCGCGCAGGCGGCTGTGGAAGGGGCGATCGGCGCTTTCGCCATGGAAGAATTCGCGAAACAGGCGGTCGAATTTCTGCTCTTCTTGCCGACTGTTAGCGAGATTGAGGCGCAGCGCCAAGCGGTAATCTTCCTCTTTGAAGCAGTCAATCGCGGGCAGCGCGCGCAGCACATCCAGCACTTTTGCTGGCGTCACACTCAGCTGTTCTTCCCGTGCGCGGCGGCACAGTGCCAGCGTACGGTCGAGCAGCGACTGCGCTAGGGTGGACCCTGGCACGGCACTCATCGTGACTCAGCGGGTCTCGGACGCACGCTTCTCGTCAGTGTGCCCGGCAAGCACTTGTGCCGACCCGATCCGTCGCAACCGCTCGATATCATCGCGGTACTTGAGAACCACCCCTGCAGTATCGGTGAGTAATTCGGGGGTGACCTGGTCGCTGCCAAGTCCGAACAAGGCGCGGCTCCAGTCAATACTTTCAGCGATCCCCGGACGCTTGTAGAAATCGATGCTGCGCAGGGTCTGCATCGTGTCTGCAATAGTCTCAAGCAGGCGCTGTTCGATGCCCGGCACACGGCGGCGAATGATCTCGCGCTCCTTCTGCGGATCGGGATAATCGATCCACAAATATAGGCAACGCCGCTTCAGCGCATCGTGCAATTCACGCGTGCGGTTGGAGGTCAGGATCACCAAGGGTGGATGGGTCGCCTTGATGGTGCCCAGTTCAGGAATTGTGATTTGGAAGTCGGACAGAATCTCGAGCAGGAAGGCTTCGAACTCTTCATCGGCGCGATCTATTTCGTCGATTAGCAAGACGGCAGGGCGAGGCCCGGGATGACGCAGCGCCGCCAACAGTGGCCGCGCCAGCAGAAATTCGTCGCTGAATAGGGTTTTCTCGAGTGCCGAGCGCGCCGTGTGATCCTGCTCGGCAATCCGGATATGCAGGATCTGGCGTGCGTAGTTCCATTCATACAGGGCCGTATTCGCATCCAGGCCTTCGTAACATTGAAGCCGAATGAGTGGCGTCTCCAGGACTGCGGCGAGCACCTTAGCCACTTCCGTCTTACCAACGCCGGCCTCGCCTTCAAGGAGCAGCGGCTTCTGCAGGTCGTGCGCTAATTTGAGGGACAGCGCGAGCGCCCGATCGGCGATGTAGTTGTGGTCCGCAAAGGTTTGCTGGATCGCCTCTATGGTCGAGAAAAACGGGATTTCGCGCATGCGTGGGACTCTCGCTTGGTCGGGGGGGCATTGCTCGATCTTGCACGTGCAGGGATCATGATCTGCTTGTACCATTAGGCCAGATTGGCTCATTTCAGAAAAGAGATCACGATGCGGTTAGTTGTTTTTAGAGAGTCCGGTGGCAAGGCCAGAATCGGTGAACTGGCCCCAGACGGGCAGACCATCTTCCCACTCGATGTGCACGGCGCCATCGAGACCTCCGGCGTGCTGGTCGCGCTCGATTCGGCGGGCAAAACACGCACCCTGTCACGCACCACAGAGCGGACCTCGCTCGCCGAGGTCACACTGCTCGCCCCCATTCCACGGCCGCAGCGGAATATTTTCTGCGTTGGCAAGAACTACCATGAGCATGTGAAGGAGTTCGCCAACAGTGGCTATGATTCCAGCGCCACTTCGGACGCCCCCCCTGAAGCGCCAATTGTGTTCTCCAAGTTGCCAGAATCGGTGATCGCGTGTGGTACGGCCATTGAGCAGGATGCACGGGTTTCGCTTGAAACGGACTATGAGGCAGAACTTGGCGTGATTATCGGCAGGGGCGGACGCAACATCGCGGCCAGTAATGCCATGGATCACGTATGGGGTTACACCATCATCAACGATGTCAC
>JANOVQ010000656.1:0-3232 GCA_031417495.1 Pseudomonadota bacterium
GAACAAGCCAGTCTCGCGAAATCTGAATTCCTCTCCAACATGAGCCATGAACTGCGCACGCCGCTGAATGCGATCCTCGGTTTTGCCCAACTGATGGAATCCGGCACGCCGCCGCCGACGCTCGTCCAGAAAGCTAACCTCGAACATATTCTCAAGGCCGGTTGGTATTTGCTGCTGCTAATCAACGAAATCCTTGACCTTGCGGCGATCGAGTCCGGGCAACTCGCGCTATCGATGGAAGCGGTTGCGCTGGCTGACGTGCTCAGCGAATGCGCCGCCATCGTGGAACCGCAGGCGCAGCAGCACGGCATCAGCGTGACGTTTACCCAACTCGACCAACCCGTTTTTGTGAATGCCGACCATACACGGGTGAAACAGGTTCTGATCAACCTGCTTTCCAACGCGGTCAAATACAACAAGGTGCACGGCAGGGTTACCGTGAGGTGCACCATCCTCGCGGCGCGGATTCGGATCAGCGTCGAGGACACCGGGGTGGGGCTGGCGCCGGCCCAGCTTGCGCAGCTTTTCCAGCCGTTCAATCGTCTTGGACAACAGGTGGGCCACGAAGAAGGCACCGGCATCGGCCTGGTCGTAAGTAAACGGCTGGTCGAACTGATGAACGGCGTTATGGGCGTGGCGAGCACCGCCGGCGAGGGCAGTGTGTTCTGGATCGAACTGGACCTGATAGCGGAACCGCAGGCGGTTGCCTATCCAACCGAGCCCACCGCCGTTGCTCTGGCACAGGTGCAAGGCACAGCACAGGTGTACACCGTGCTCTGCGTCGAGGACAACCCGGCTAATCTGATGCTGGTCGAGGATCTTGTCGCACGCCGCGCCGATGTCCGCTTGTTAACTGCGGTCGACGGCCAGCGGGGCATCGAGATCGCCCGCGCTGTGCACCCGGCGGTGATCCTGATGGACATAAACCTGCCTGGCATCAGCGGCATCGCGGCACGACGGATCCTGGCTGAGGACCCCGCAACGGCGCACATCCCGGTGATTGCGCTCAGCGCCAACGCGATGCTGCGCGATATTGAGCAGGGGCTGGAAGCGGGATTTTTTCGTTATCTCACCAAACCGATCAAGGTCAATGAGTTCCTGGACACCCTGGATCTGGCACTGGAATTCGCGCAAAACGGCAGTCGCTCGCACGGCTGAAGAAGGCGCTATCGCCGTGGGCCGCAGGAATTTCAAGTTGCGCGATCCGCACAATTTCCTGAGCGATCTCTTCCGGCGACAGCACAAAATCGATGCAGCCGCTGTCAATCGCGCTTTCCGGCATCTCCGGCTGTCGTGCCGTACTCAGCTTCTGCGCGATGGTGATGCCACCCACGTCCTTGATGCCGCATAGCGCAGCGGCGCCGTCCCCGTCATAGCCCGAGACAATCACGGCAACCAGTTTGCCGTCCCAGTAGCGGGTCAGTGAACGCAGGAAAACGGTGATCACATCCGGCCAGCCGCGAGGCTTTGAGATCGGCTTCAAGCGGAACACGTCATGTTCGACATGCAGATCGCGATTTTCCGGGATGATGAAGACCCGATTGCGTTCTATCGACAAACAATCCGTGATGAGCTCGACCGGCATGGTGGTGAAGCGGGGCAGCACTTCATGGAGGTGCGTCGGCATCGTCGTGATGTGATTGACGATGACAATCGCCACGCCCATGTCGGCCGGAAGATTTTTCAAAAGCCGGATATAAGCGTCGAGGCCACCGGCCGAGCCGCCGACACACACAATCGGGAAATTTTTGTCCTGGGAATCTATTTTGTCACTGTCTATGGTGTGCATGTCGTGAGCCCCACTTCCCGCAAATTCCTATGTGCGCGCCTCACGCTCTCCCAGGCCGCGAAGTAAACCCGCGGAATGGCCGCTTTTCGTGGGGCGCGTGACAGCCCATTGGGCCTTAGCGTGAGCCGAAGTACGGAACACATTCCGTGCGGTATGACACATCGAACAAAATGCTGGTCGGGACCTGCATCTTGGCGTTGTCACCGCGTCTGAAATTCGGTCGCTCAGTATGTGTGTATTCGCACTGTGGTGAATCCTTATTCGGTTTAGCTTGCGGTCCTGGGAAAGATGGCACGGCCTGCTTTAGCGTTTAACGTATAGGCAGGCCTATTGGTCCAAAAATCTCAGTTTTGATCACTGCAGAAATCAAGGAAGGCAACAATGACTCAAATTACTATGTTCTCCAATCCCCCGCTAAAAGCATCGAGCATGATTGGTACCAATGTCGTTGACCCTAAAGGCGACAATCTCGGCGACGTCAAGGAAGTCGTTATCGATCCGAAGAGCGGCAAGATCGCGTATGCGGTTGTGTCGTTCGGAGGCTTTCTCAGCATGGGCGAAAAATTGTTCGCGGTACCCTTCACTGCATTGCAATATTCGACCTCCAGGAATGAGTACGTGCTCGACGCTTCCAAGGAGCGCCTGAAAGCCGCGCCCGGATTCGATGCGGATCACTGGCCATCGATGGCGGACGAAAAATGGAATCGTGACATTTACAAGTACTACGAACGTTCCCCTTACTGGGAATAAGCCGTAATGTCTCAGTGCGGTATCGCCAGAAGATGCCGTACTGGGATATCTCGATGGCGCAAATCGTTTGAGCTGCACGCGTTATTGGCCCGCTTGGAGACGTGCGCAAGCGCATGCCGGTTCCCGCCCAGCACGAAGATGCGTTGGCGACCTATAAGTGGGCCGGTCGAGCACGCGCGTTCAATCAACGGCGATCGCGCGCGGAAGGCGATTGCTGAATCGACATCTACTTGTTCTCCGGGACCAGGCGCGCGTTCTTTTGCGGATCCCCGCTGCTGCGCGCCATGCTGGCCAGCAATGCTGCGCACTGACTGTCTTTACCGGACCCAGGTTCCACGAACGCGAGGATCGCGGCAGGCGGGAACACCAACGCTAACAGCGCGCCGACTGCACCTCTGGTCAATAATCCTGCCGGCTTAACCCCAAAGGTGGGGCTTTTAAGCGTTCCGCCCACAGTTAGCGGCGCGCGCAGAGAAAGCGGACTGAAATCCTTTGGCGCAGGTTTCAGTTCGAGTGCCAATGATTCGTCCTTAAGGTTGATTTCTCCCTCGCCGTTCACCACCGTATCAGCGGTATCAATGACCAATGAGCGCACCTTCATCCGACCGTCGCTGACCTTGAAATCCGCGATCACACAGCGGATCGGCACCGGCTGATCGCCCGCCAGCAGATAGCCCACCGATTCCGCGACAT
>JANOVQ010000657.1:0-4274 GCA_031417495.1 Pseudomonadota bacterium
GCGTCGATTATGCGCTAGTGCTTGAGGGTGAAATCTGGGCCGTGATGGATACTGCCGAACGTCTCATGAAGCCTGGAGATGTTCTCATCCAACGCGGCACCAACCATGCGTGGGCGAATCGCACCGATAAAAGCAGTCGCGTGATGTTCGTACTCTGTGGCGCCCATCTGGTCTAAGCTGGATTTGCGTTAGGCACTAAAGCTTGGCAGGCGCCGCGCCGGTGGCCCAGCCTTCGGTGATCGGCACGAGGTAGAACATCTCGACCCGCCGCGAGCAGAACTTCCATTTCCCGTCGACCTTCCTATATTCATCATGCAAGCGACCCGCGCCGATCAGGCTTTCGGTACCGCGCGTCGCGCGATTCTCGAGCGAGCAGAATCCCGTTGCTCGATCGCCGGTGATCCGAATCATGTGATTGGTAAAGAACGGTTTGACCTTCAGCGGCCAGGTCGTCGTATAAAAGGCTTTCAAGGCCGCGTGACCTGTGATCACGCCCTTGCCGAGCGAGCTGAAGTCGACGGAGCCGGTCTCGAGGAACAAACCCGCCATGCGATCCGCGTCCTGTGCTTCAATCGCAAGCCCGTACTCGTAAGTCAGCTCGCGGATTTTCTCGCGATCCCACAGCTCCTGGACCATTTCTTCCTGAGTCATCGGTTTCTCCCGGTGTCTGGTGATTCGGCAAAGAAATTGAACCAACATTTATTGGTGGCAGCAAACGCAAATTTTGTTCGCATCCAAATCTCGAAAGTAGCAACCGTAGTAATGCGGATGGTAGTGGGGCCTCAATCCGGGAAGACCTTCGCACGCTGCGCCCAGAGACAAGGCCGTCGCATGCACGCGATCGACGATCTCTCGGCTGGGTGCGAGCAAAGCGACCATCTGACCATTACCGGGATCAGCCGGGAGGCCATTGTAGGGTTTACCAATCAGGAAAAGGGGTCGAGCAGCATCGGGCGCGACCCACCCTGCCCACTCCTTTTCGGGTTCTGCAAATTTCTGTATCAACCCGAGGTCGGCCATGATTCGAGCGTAAAAACCAAAAGCGCGATTGAAGTCCGAAATGCCGATGAAGATGTGCGAGATCACTGATTGATCACCTGTGATTAGTCGTCGAGCGTCGCCAATGTTTGTCCACCAAACATAATCGATTCCCCAGCGCGCGGCACGTCTAACGGATGTTCGACTGGCCGGGCTGCAGGCCTTCAGCCGCCGCATTACGGCATCGAATTCAAAAGCTCGGGGACTGCAGATGGCCGGTCGCCCTTGGCGGTCATCCGCTGGCGCGAGTTTCCGTCAGCGGCAGGTTTAGAGCGGCGGGCGGGATGCCGCGACTAACTTGTGTCGGGCTTTGGGTGCGCGGTACGCTGCCCCCCCACTGGCGTCCATCGCGCGGATAGGAATGCCTCCGGCATTCCTGCCAGGTCTGTGCCACCATCCGCACCACGACCACAGACCGGAGGATCCCGTCATGGAATTCGGCGTCAGTTTCCCGACTTATATCCGCGCCTATGAAGATGCAAAGATGGCCGAGGACTATGGCTTCTCGCATGCCTGGTTCTACGACTCGCAGATGTGCTACAGCGATATCTACGCCACGATGGCGCTCTGCGCGCAGCACACCCGGACTATCAAGCTCGGGACTTTCGTCTCGATTCTGGGGAATCGGATTGCGCCGGTCACCGCGCACTCGATTGCCACCATCAATGAACTCGCACCCGGTCGCGTGATTCTCGGCGTGGGCACGGGCTTCACGGGCCGCAACGTGATGGGCATGCCACCGATCGCGTTGAAAACCATGCGCGAGCACATCGGCAACATCCGTGATCTGTTACAGGGCCGCGAGACACTCTATCGTGAAGGCAACCGCGAGCGCCATATCAAGTTTCTGCATCCGGATCGCGGGTACATCAATATCAAGGACAAGATCCCGATTCACATGGCGTCGAATGGACCGAAGGCCTTGCAGATGGTGGGGGAGCTCGGTGATGGCTGGATCACGATTGGGCTCGATTCCAAGTCCATTGCGAATAGCGTGCAGCAAATCAAACAGAGCGCCCAGGCCGCTGGACGCGATCTGGGGCAGCTCTACTGCAGTAACCTTACTTCAGCCTGTGTGTTACGCCCTGGCGAATCAATTACCTCCAAGCGCGTACTCAAGCAGATTGGCCCGATGGCAATTCTGCTGTTGCATACCAACTGGGATCCGGTCGAGATGACGGTCGGTCCGTTCGCGCCACCCGCGGTGGCTGCTGCTGCAAGGCGTTACTTCGACAATCACATCATGAAGATGAAGACGCCGCTCGATCGCCGCTATCAGGAAATGCACGAGGGTCATCTGGTGTACGTGCGACCCGGTGAAGAGGAATACCTCACGCCGGATCTCATCAAAATGGGGACCCTGACCGGTCCGGGTCCAGAGATCATCGCCCGTATCCGTGAACTCGAAGCCGCGGGGGTGACGAACATCGCACTGAACGTGTGTGGCACCGATGCACGCGAGATGATTCGCGAATTCGGCCGCGAGGTCATCGATAAATATTGATGATAAGGTCGAAGGTCAACCCTGCCAGCTGCGGGGCTGTTTATTTCCGGCCTTCGGAGACACCCTTCCACTGTGGGTATTGCTGTCGGTTAAACACCACGGGCATGCTGTCAGCCACCAACTCGTTAGGTGGGACCGACTTGCGGATCGCACTTCACAAGGCGTTTTTCGATAGGATCTTTTCGCCGGTTCGAATTCCGCACGCGTGGTTCGTGCACGACGGAGAAAACCCATGGATCTTCAGATACGCCAGCTGGAACGACGGGATTTGGCCGAGGCGGATCGTATTTTTCGCTCAGCTTTCGGGTCGTTCCTCGGGCTGCCTGATCCATTGTCGTTTGGGGGCGATGCGGACTATGTGAGCACGCGTTGGCACGCGGCGCCGGCGACCGCGCTCGGCGCCTACCTGAACGACGAACTTGTCGGCTCGAACTTCCTGACCAACTGGGGAAGCTTCGGCTTCTTCGGTCCACTGACCGTGCGTCCCGACCTCTGGGATAAAGGCGTTGCGCGGGCCCTGCTTGCTCAGACGATCCCCTTGTTTGACGCATTGGGCGTTCAGCACACCGCGCTGTTCACGTTCCCGCATAGTCCAAGGCATGTCGCGATTTACCAGAAGTTCGGATACTGGCCGCAGCACCTGACTTTGGTGATGTCGAAGACCGTTCAAGGGGCCACGAATACCCCCGCGTGGTCCGCTTTCGGTGACATTTCAGTTGAACGCCGCGCGCGGCACCTCGATACCTGCCGCGCGCTCACTAACGCCGTCTATCCTGGACTTGATCTCAGTAGAGAGATCAACTCAGTCGCCGAACAGCGCCTCGGTGAAACGGTTCTGATTCAGGAGGGAGACGAACTCGTAGCGTTTGCGATCTGCCATCTTGGTGCCGGTAGCGAGGCCGGTTCGGGTGCGGCCTACATCAAGTTCGCCGGTACGCGGACGGGGGAAGGGGCTGCGCTCCGTCTTGATCGTCTGCTTTCGAGCTGCGAGGCGCTAGCGGCTTCTCGTGGCCAAACGCTACTCGTCGCCGGGGTGAACACCGCTCGACATGGGGCTTATCGGCTGATGCTCGAGCGTGGATTCCGCGCGATGCTGCACGGTATCGCGATGCAACGAAATAATGAACTTGGCTACAACCGCCCGGAGTGCTTCATCCTCGACGACTGGCGCTGAGAAAGCGAACAACCCTCACGGTTACGGACGGTGCCTTCCCGCCGGCTATCGGCCACTGCACTAAACCGCGGTCCACGATCCACTCCCCAGACTGATCCCTAAACCACTCTCGTCGCTCCGCGTCCGGCCGCCGCGCGGTTCAACCGCGCACCCGATTGCGACCTTCCGCTTTGGCTTGATAAAGGGCGACGTCGGCGTTCTTAAGCAGGTTCTCCCACCTCCCAGTCGCCGCATTCGGGCTCGCCACGCCAAAACTCGCGGTGATTGATAAATTACCTCCAGCGTGAATGCTAGCTCCTAGCGGTGTCGGCACCGTCGCTCAATCTGATACCGGCGCCAACAGCTTGAGTTCAATTCGAGGGCTAGCCTTAAATATAGCGACTCAATGTCTTCATGTCGTGCTGGCCTTACTCTATGATCTACGTTTTGGTGCGCCGCCGCGAGAGACCGTCATCGACCCTCTGCTGACTCACGAGACGAGGGCTTTCGATTCCCGAAAGCGGTCACATCTCCATGTGGTTTCACCGAGCCGGTGATTCGGCGCAAAGACACCGTGGT
>JANOVQ010000658.1:0-8814 GCA_031417495.1 Pseudomonadota bacterium
GAGCAAACCCAGCAACACAATGAAGATCGCCGGCGTGCCCTCGAAACGGAACAAAAGCGTGCGCGTTTCAGTTTGGAGGAGACCACGCGCCTGCATCAGGAGGATCTCGGCAAACAGGCAGGGTTAGCGCAAGAAATCGCAACCTTAACGCCGCAAGAGGCAACGCTCACGGCAGCCGAAGCTGAGGCAGCAGAGGGCCTGCGGCGGATCGAGCAGGCGGCGGAAGAATGGCAGGTGAAATGGGATCGCTACCAGCGGCAGCAGGCTGAGACCGGGCGTCTGGAACACGCGGAGCAGGTTCGCTTAGAGCTCCTGCAGGCGGGCTTTGCCGATGCCCAACGGCGTGCCGAGCGACTCGCGGGCGAGCAGTCACAACTGCGCGCGGACAACCTTGAGCAGGTGATCGCCGCGCTGGAAGAAGACTTATCTGCGCAGGAGCTCGCCTACGACGCTTTGCTCGGTGAGCAACAAACCTTGCGCAGCACCCTGCAAAGCACGCGTCTCGCGCAGGAAGCACAGGCCCAGATCTTGCACGGCCTGCGGTCTGATCTGCAGCAGAAAATAGGTCAGGAATCATCGTTGAGCGCGCTCCAGAAGGCCGCGCTCGGACGTGATCGGGCAGCCTTGAACGATTGGCTCGAAGGAAACGGTTTGGCCCAAATGGACTTGCTCGCCGGCTCATTACGCATAGATCAGGGCTGGGAGTTAGCAGTGGAGGTCGCCCTCAAACTGCCCCTGTCGACTTTGTGTGAGGAGCGCCTCGTTGAGCGCCTCGCCAGTATTTCGCGGGGCGATCTGCCGGTCGCTAGGCTGGGTGGGTTGGAACGTGGTCAGGGTCAGGTAAGCGCGCCCTTAGATGCCGCAGCGCGCCCCGCAATGCCGCCGCGTTTGCTCGACAAGGTGCATTGCCCATGGCCGCTGGAACCCTTACTCGCGGGGGTCTACACCGCAGACGATCTGCCGCGTGCGCTGGCGGCACGCGCGCTGCTTTTTGCACACGAATCGGTGGTCACCCCAGAGGGCCTATGGTTGGGGCCAAATTGGGTCCAGGTGCCGGGCCGCGAGACCCTCGAAGCAGGAGTGCTCGCGCGGCAGCGCGACCTCGACGCAGTCAGCAAGCACATTGCGACTCAGCGCGCTGAGGTTGCTGATGCACAGAATACCTTCGAAGCCCAACAGCAGGCGGTCAGCGCCGCTGAACATCAAGAGCGCGTGGTTACCCAGTCGATTCAGACGGCGTTCTCCACCCGCGCGCAAGCTAAGAATCAGTTGGAAATGCGTCTGGCGGAACGCACCCGCGTCCAGTCTCGTTTACAGACTATCGCCAACGAGGCGATGCAGTTGGCGGAACAGGCCGCGCAGAGTGAATCGACCTTAACGGGGTTGCGCGCCAGCGTCGCAACTTTACGCCAGCAATTAAGTGAGCTCGCACACACGGCCGAAGTGTTGAATGGGGAACGGCGCAATGTGCAGGCGGCGTTGGAAACTGCGCGTGGCAGCTGGCGAACGGCCCGTGAGGCGCGCCATGCGCTGGCGCTCAAGCTCGAAGGCCTGCGTTCCACGCACAGCTCACTGGCGCTGGCGCTAGGCCGAAATGCCCGCCTCGTGCAGGAATTGGAGGCGCGCTGCGCGGATCTGGCGAAAGCGTTACTTGCAGCGATTTCGCCACAGGCAGATCTTGCCGTGCAACTCAATGCAGCCCTCAGCCAACGCCTCGCCCTTGAAGAATCCCTGAAGGGCAGCCGTGAGGAGCTTGAGGCCAGTGAAAGTGCACTGCGCGCGACCGATGAACAGCAGGTGCTGGCGGGGCGGGAAGTCACGCGCCGAGCGCAATTGCTGGAGCAAGTGCGGCTGGAGGAACGTGCGCTACTCGTCCGGAGTCAGGAGCTTGAAGAACGGCTAACGCAGCAGGGACAGGAGGTTGAGCAAGTCCTGACGCAACTTACAGAAGACGCCACTGAAGAGAAATGGCGTGAGCGCTTAGAGAATCTCGCGACAAGGGTCAGTCGTCTTGGGCCCATCAACCTCGCGGCAATCGATGAGTTCGCGCAATTATCGGAACGCAAGACGTATCTGGATAATCAATGCGCGGATTTAACCCAAGCCTTGGCGACGCTCGAAGACGCCATGCACAAGATTGATAAGGAAACCCGCACCCGTTTCAAAGAAACCTTTGATAAGGTGAACACTGGATTGCAGGGATTGTTTCCCGTGCTGTTTGGTGGGGGGCACGCGTATCTTGAGCTGACCGGCGACGATCTTCTCGCGACTGGCGTGACGGTCATGGCGCGTCCCCCAGGCAAACGGAATAGCACG
This sequence comes from Pseudomonadota bacterium, assembly GCA_031417495.1. Lineage (GTDB taxonomy): Bacteria > Pseudomonadota > Gammaproteobacteria > CAIKBL01. Next base: position 2,317 of record JANOVQ010000658.1, read on the forward strand.
ATACATTTGCTCTCGGGGGGCGAGAAAGCGCTCACCGCACTGGCCTTTGTGTTTTCGCTGTTTGAACTCAATCCAGCGCCGTTCTGCTTGCTTGACGAGGTCGATGCGCCCCTGGATGACGCGAACGTGGTGCGCCTAACGGACATGCTCAAGACGATGTCCGAGCGGGTGCAGTTCCTGTTTGTGACCCACAACAAGATCACGATGGAAATCGCCCAACAACTCATCGGTGTCACCATGCAGGAGGCGGGAGTGTCCCGCCTGGTGGCCGTGAACATGGAAGAGGCGGTGGCGTTGGCCGCCATCGCGTAATGGAAATAGATTCTGGCAAGAATTATCGGACGGGCGAAGGAATGCCGCGTGGGTGAATCGTCGTGGGCGCTGCGCGTCGCCTTGCTGCTGATCGGCATCGTGGCCGTTGGCGCGATTTATATCTTCGGCGTGGTGCGCCGGCGGCAGCGCAATCGTCATTATCCGGGCCGTGTCCAGGTCTGGCCGCGTAACGTGCAAACGGAATTCGACGAGGCGGGCGAGCCGGATCGTGATCCCAGCGATGACGAGGTGATCGCTGTTCGGGTGCGTAAAATAGAACAGCTGGTCGATCTTCCGATGATTAAGAACGAGGAGGTCACTGAAAATCCACTGCGTGACGAAACGCTACCGATCTCGGCAGAAGACCTGCTCCCAAGCGAACCGCGCAGTCGCGCGCGTGGCAAACGCCGCAAAACGCCCCAGCTCGATTTCTCCTTCGGCGAGGCCGCGACGCCAGCGGTAGTTCAGGCGACGCCACCGCCGGAGCCGGCGATTCTCATGCTCTATCTGCGACCAGCGTTTGGCCCCGCCTTTGTGGGGCCAAACATCGTGCGCAACGTCAATGCCGTTGGTATGCGCCACGGGGATTTGCAAATATTCCATCATTTCGGCGCCGGCGATCTCCGCACTGAGCAAGCACTTTTCAGCCTGGCGAACATGTTTGAGCCCGGACACTTCGAGTTGCAGCGGATCGAAGTTTTTCAGACTGCCGGATTAGTGATGTTTCTAAATCTGCCTGCTGCGCTGGATGGACCCGTGGCCTTTGAACTTTTCCTCAATACCGCCCAACGCCTGGCCGAAGGACTGCAGGCCGAGCTGCTCACCGATCCGAAAACGCCACTCGACAGTGCGAGTATTGATCGCCTGCGGCGAACGGCGGCGCGCTTCGCGAATCATGTCGGATGACAGCACCGCGGCGCGGCTCGTCGAACTCCGTGCGTGTCTGGATTATCACAATCACCGCTACTACGTGTGCGACGATCCGGCGATCGCGGATGCCGAATATGACCTGATAATGCGCGAACTACTTGCGCTCGAAGCGACTCATCCTGAGTTGGTGGTCGCAGATTCTCCTTCGCAACGCGTCGGTGGCGCAGTCGCCGAAGGCTTTAGTCCGATCCAACACCTGGCACCCATGTTATCGCTGAGCAATGCGTTTACGGCAGATGACTTCGGCGAATTTGATCGGCGAGTGAGAGCTAAACTTGACGCCTCCGAAATTTGTTATGCAGCCGAAACCAAGCTCGATGGGCTCGCGATCAGTCTTATCTATGAACGCGGTCGGTTAGTTCGCGCGGCGACTCGTGGCGATGGTGAGACGGGTGAAGACGTGAGCATGAATGTCCGCACAATTCGGGCGGTTCCCTTGCTGCTCGCTGCCGACCCCGCGCCAGCGCTGTTGGAAGTTCGCGGTGAGATTTACCTCGACCACCGCGGGTTTGCGCGGCTCAACGCCGGCCAACTCGCGCGCGGCGAGAAAATTTTTGCGAATCCGCGTAATGCGGCGGCGGGCAGTCTTCGCCAGCTTGATCCGCGAGTCACCGCGACCCGGCCACTGACGATTTTCTGTTACGCGCTGGGCGCAAGCGAAGGGCTGGTGGTGCCAGATTCCCACCTTGAGTGCCTGCAACTTCTGCGCCAATTCGGCCTGCGGGTGTCGCCAGAGACGCGGCGGGTGTCCGGGGTGGCCGCCGCGCTCGCGTACTACGCCGCGTTGAGCGCGCGGCGCGCCAGTCTGGGCTACGACATTGATGGAGTGGTGTTTAAAGTCGATAGCCGCGCCGCGCAGGAGCAACTGGGGCAGGTCGCGAAGGCGCCACGGTGGGCCGTTGCCTATAAGTTTCCGCCCGAAGAAAAGTCGACGCGCGTGCTGGCAATTGAAGTTCAAGTGGGACGCACTGGCGCACTGACGCCGGTGGCGCGTTTGGAGCCCGTGTTGGTCGGGGGGGTGACGGTCACGAATGCGACGCTCCACAACGCCGATGAATTGCGTCGCAAGGATGTGCGTGTCGGCGACACGGTAGTGGTGCGGCGCGCCGGCGATGTGATTCCGGAAATTGTCGCGGTAGTGCTGGCCAAGCGACCCGCCGATGCCGAGCCGTTCGAAATGCCGAGCGCAGTACCGGGTCAGGCCGAGACCCAACGCATTCAGTCGATCATCCACTTCGCGTCGCGGCGCGCGCTCGATATCGAGGGTTTGGGTGAGCGCTTGGTCGCGCAATTTGTCCAGGCCGGACTCGTCAGCGATCCCGCAGATCTCTACGCCTTGCAGCTCGCCCAAATTGCCGAGCAGGAGCGCCTGGGGGCCAAGTCCGCCACGAATCTGATCAGCGCAATCACCCACAGCAAGCGCACGACCTTGTCACGCTTTCTCTACGCCTTGGGGATACGCGAGATAGGTGAGGCGACTGCGCGCCAACTCGCTGCCCACTTCGGCACCCTTGACGCTTTGATGAGCGCCTCTGCGGCTGAGCTTGAAGAAGTTACGGAGGTGGGACCGGCAATCGCCGCAAGTCTTCGCGCGTTCTTTTCGGACCCAGCACAACAAGCGTTGATCCGGCGTCTGCGCGCAGTTGGCGTCACTTGGCCAGAGTCAGCTCCAACGCGCGCGGTCGCGTTACCCCTGGCCGGTTGGACTATCGTTCTTACGGGAAGCTTAGCGGCGATGTCACGCGAGGAGGCGAGCGAGCAATTGCGCGCGCTGGGCGCCAAAGTCGCAAGCAGCGTGTCGGCTAAAACGCATCTAGTGGTGGTTGGCGAGGAGGCAGGAAGCAAGGCTGAGCGGGCGCTGGCCTTGGCCATCCCGCGAGTCGCCGAGTCGGGCCTGCTCCAGATCTTGGCGGCACCCGCCGACACCGCGCAAATTGTGGCCGAGCAAAAGCTTTAAGCGCCGTGGCGTTAGTCCGCCATCACTACCTGGTTACGACCGCGGTACTTGGCTCGGTACAACATGCTGTCGGCATGCTCCAGCAAATCTACTTTCGATTCGCCAGCGGCGAGTTGCGCTACTCCGACGCTGACGGTGACCACAATTTTCGCATCGCTCGCATGCGTCACGAGCTCACTGATGGTGTTGCGGATGCGCTCCGCAAGGAGGAGTGCGCCGGCCGATTTAGTGTTGGTCAGAATCACTGCGAACTCCTCGCCGCCGTACCGAAAAACGACGTCGCTGTCACGCGTGCACCGGACTATCGCTTCCGCGACGCTCGCTAGCACGGCGTCACCCGCCACATGCCCGTGCTCATCGTTGACTGCCTTGAAGTAATCGACATCGATCATCAGCATCGACAACGGTGTGCGATGACGGACCGCTGAGAGGACTTCGTGGTCCAAATGTAATTCCATACTCGCGCGGTTATTGATGCCGGTGAGTGGATCTTTCAACGCAGATTTGAGCGCGCGCTCGTACATCAGCGCATTGCGCAACGGATAAATAAGAGCGCAGAGCATGACTTCGAACAGGGCCTGCTCATCGCTTGAGAAGGGTTGATTACGCATAAAGCTGACTTCGCCCATCGATTTCCCAAGCAGGTTCAGCTCATAGCTGCAGCGATGTAATTGCTGTCGACCTTCCTGGAACAAGAGGTCATCAGTCCGATTGCGGTAGCGCAGAGCTAAGCGGCGCACCAGACGGCGCGCTTCACTACTGAACGCGTGGATCACATCTTTAACGTACAGACTCGACTGTAACGCGTTTGAGATACGTAACACGGTGCTATCGGAGAGCAGCTTTCGACCCTGGCGATCAGGGGCGAAATACGGCATCGCCCCAATCTGAATCATGGGTTCGTCGGTTTTCGCAAGTTCGGCATGGGAAGCCATTAGTCTCTCCAGATAGGCATTTGCATGACTGACCACAAGCGAGAATCATGCCAGACCGCGTTGGATTGCGGAAAAACCACCTGCTGTTCGGACAGCGTGCCTCTGTCTCAGCATTAGGCGCGCCCGCGGCCCGCGATTTATTCACAGGAATGACGGTTCCTCACCTAAATATGTCAATTTCTTGACATGACTACCGAAGGCGGCAGCCCGCTCTGCGGTTGCCGCGGCGGCAAATCGTTGCCGTCGCCGGTCAGCATCCACCATCAGGACCGACCTGGGAGATTAGCGCGGGAGCTCCAAGGTTTCCCCGTGCCCGGGATAAGCGTCACTCAGAAGGTGCACGAAATACGGCGCGATCTCGCTGGGCACTGGCAAGGTGCTCGGATCCTCGGCCGGGTAGGCCTGTGCGCGCATGCGGGTGCGCAGACGCCCGGGGTTTAGTGAATTAACGCGAATGGTGGAAACCTCGCGCAGTTCATCGGCGAGCGTCTGCATCATCCCCTCGAGCGCAAATTTTGAGGCCGCATACGCCCCCCAATAGGCGCGTCCGGCTCGGCCTACGCCAGATGAGGTGAACACGATCGAGCCTGCCGTGGCTTTGCGCAGTAACGGTAAGCAGCTGCGTAGGAGCAGGTACTGGCTGTGCACATTGACTTGAAAAACGCGCGCCCATAACACGGGATCGGAAGTCTCGAAACTGGAGATTTCGCCGAGCAGCGCGGCGTTTAGCACCAGCCCATCCAAGCGGCCATAGCGTTCCGCCACCAGTTCGGCGATAGTCGCATAGTCATCGACATTCGCACCTTCCAGATTAAACGGCACGATCATCGGACTCGGCCCAGGGCTCGCGTGAGCCACCGCCTCAATCTCATCGGCCAGCGTTTCAAGGCGCTTAATATCGCGACCGAGCAGCAACACCGTCGCCTGCTGCGCAGCGCAATGCAGGGCAATCTCGCGGCCCAAGCCGCGGCTGGCGCCGGTCACCAGGATTATCTTGTTGGCCAATACCGCCGAGGTTGGCGGTATTGGCAAGGTGAGAATTTTAGGCGACATGGGCGACCTAACTAAAGTCGCCGGCGCGAAGAATCGTGTCGCGCGCGTAGTTGACGTCATCGCGTTCGGGATAATCGAGAATGAAATGTAAACCTCGGCTTTCTTTGCGCTTTAGCGCGCAGCGAATGATCAACTCCGCGACCTGCACCAGGTTACGCAGTTCGATGAGATCGCTGGTGACACGGAAATTCGCGTAGAAATCTCCAATTTCGCCGCGCAGAAGATGCACTCGACGACGGGCCCGCTCCAATCGTTTGGTGGTGCGTACAATCCCGACGTAATCCCACATAAAGCGGCGCAATTCATCCCAGTTGTGCGCGACGACGACTTCTTCATCGGCATCGGTGACCAAACTCTCGTCCCATGGCGGAACACTCGGCAGGATGGGCACCAAATGCTCTTCGGCCCTGATCGCTTCCGCCGCGGCGGTTGCGGTGACCAGGCACTCGAGGAGTGAATTGCTCGCCATCCGATTGGCGCCGTGCAAGCCGGTACTGGCCACTTCGCCAATCGCAAACAGGCCCGGCAATGAGGTTCGACCAGCCACGTCGGTGACGACGCCACCACACAGATAGTGCGCAGCAGGCACCACCGGAATCGGCTGTGTGGTGATATCGATGCCGAAATCGAGGCACTTCTGATATGCGTTTGGAAAGTGTTCGCGGACGAAGTCGGCGGGTTTGTGGCTGATGTCGAGATAGACAAAATCAGACCCTAGGCGTTTCATCTCAAAATCAATCGCGCGCGCGACGATATCCCGCGGCGCAAGTTCGAGTCGTTCATCGAAACGGTGCATGAACCGCTCGCCGTTCGGCAGGCAGAGATAACCGCCCTCACCGCGCAGGGCTTCCGTCAACAGAAAAGTCTTCGCATGCGGATGGTAGAGGCAGGTCGGATGGAACTGCACAAACTCCATGTTCGCGATCGCGCAGCCGGCGCGCCAAGCCATTGCAATCCCGTCCCCGGTCGCGACATCCGGATTGCTGGTATACAAGTACACTTTGCCCGCTCCACCAGTCGCGAGCACGCTCCAGCGCGCACGCAGGGTTTTTACCTTGCTGTTCTCCTTGTCCAGTACATAGGCCCCGATACAGCGATCAGGCGTGCCGCCGAGTTTACCGGTCGAGATGAGATCGATGGCGATATGTTCGGCCCACAGCGCGATGCTGGGATGCGCACGGGCCCGTTCAAGCAAGGTAGTTTCGATCGCGCGCCCAGTGGCATCCGCGGCGTGCACCACTCTTCGTTTGCTATGTCCGCCCTCCTGGGTGAGATGCATGACTTGACCACCGTCCGCGGTGTCGGTGGTCG
>JANOVQ010000659.1:0-9740 GCA_031417495.1 Pseudomonadota bacterium
GGCTGAGGGCGCGGTCTGCACCGACGCTCGCGGATCTTTGTGAGCGGCTGCGACGACCTGTGGAACTACGCGTTGAGCGGCGGGCGAATGCTCGGCAAGCGCAGCTTTTCGTTTAGAAATATGGCCGAAATCGGTGGGAAGAATGGGTTGCGAGCAGCCGGTGGCGAACAAAGTCGTCACCACAAGGACGCGGATCCAAGGAAGGTTCGTCAGGCGCTGCATGGCTTCATCCTATTGAAGCGGTGTTCGTAAGGTCAACCCTTGGGCGCAGGCAGGTTGCAAATTAAGCCGCGAGTTCAAGGCCTGCCTGGGCCACTAGGCAATGAATGAATTTATCGCCGTGATGCGAATTGTTGAGGCGTGTTGGCTCTCCCAGGATTTGTTATGGTGGACGAGAACGTGCGCTCATCAGGTGGTGGCCTGCGTGCCCGAGTAACCCGGCAATTGTGCAGAGAGGACGATGAATGGAGAGGGCACTTTGCCGAAGCGACTTCAGTGGGCGACCCGCGGACTCGCGCCGTGCGCGTTAATGTCAGCGCACACCCCTTGGCTGCACCGGGGCTGGCTGGGTTGCGCGCCTGGTACCAAGAAATCGCAGGTCAGACGGTCGCCGAATTTGAACGCGACATCGCACGCGCGGTATTGCCGAATCTTTTTGGCTATCACCTGGTACAGATCGGGGATAGCGCCAACGACCTCTGCGAATTCAGCAGGATTTCTCACCGTGTGGTGCTTGGCCTGGAAGAAGTCCCAACCCGCATAGACGGAGCGATTTCACGGCCTGACGCACTGCCGATCGCGAGCAATTCAATTGACGTCGTGGTCCTTCCGCATACGCTGGAATTCGCGCTCAATCCACATGGTATTTTGCGCGAGGCCGAACGCATCTTGATTGGTGAGGGACATCTATTGATCCTGGGCTTTAACCCCTGGAGTAGTTTTGGGCTGTGCCGTCGGGTGTTGGGTTGGCGTGGCCACGCACCCTGGTCCGGGAATTTTCTGGGCCAGGCCAGGGTCCGCGATTGGCTGGGCTTACTTGGGTTTGAGGTGGACCGTGTCTTGCGCGCCTCCTATCGCCCCCCCCTGAAGAGCCTGCGTTGGCATCAACGCACAGAATTCCTGGAACGCTTTGGTGGGCATTTTTGGCCCATGCTCAGCAATCTCTACGCAATCCTTGCCCGCAAGCGGGTGGAGGCTGCGCGACCTATCCCTGCGAGTTGGAAAATGCGGCGGCGCCTGAGCGCCGCAGGCGCGATTGAGCCCACTGTTCGTCAAGCGCAACCGGTCCTCCAGAACGATGAGGTGAAACTCACGTGAGTGTGCAAGTGGTGATCTACACCGATGGCGCGTGCCGCGGGAATCCCGGACCCGGCGGATGGGCCGCCTTGTTGCGTTATGGTGATCAGGTGCGGGAGTTGTCTGGAGCCGAAGCTCACACCACGAATAATCGAATGGAATTAATGGCGGCGATCAGGGGCTTGGAGGCTTTAAACCGCCCCACAGTGGTCGATCTATTTACTGATTCACAGTACGTACAGAAAGGCATCACCGAGTGGCTGCCCGGTTGGATCGCGCGGGGCTGGCGCACAGCCAGTAAGTCACCTGTGAAGAACGCAGATCTCTGGCAGCGCCTGCAAGCGGCGACGGCATCGCACACCGTATGCTGGCGCTGGGTGAAGGGGCATTCTGGGGTGCCGGACAACGAAGCGGTTGATCGCCTTGCGAATATCGCAATGGACGAACTTCTGCAGCAACGCGAGAAGAGCTGAACAGCCTATGCGCCAAATAGTGCTGGATACCGAAACGACGGGCTTGGCCCCTGAAGAAGGGCACCGCATCATCGAACTTGGCTGCATTGAAATTTGCAATCGGCGCGTTTCCGAACAACGCTTTCAACGCTATTTGAATCCCGAACGAGAAATCGATGCTGGAGCGGCCGAGGTACACGGGCTCACCCTGGAGAAGTTGCGCGAATACCCGCGCTTTCAGGAGGTCGCTCTTGAATTTGTCGAATTCATCCGTGGCGCCGAACTGATCATTCATAATGCACCGTTCGATGTCGGCTTCATCAACCATGAACTGTCCCTGCTCGGCGAGGCCTGGGGTAAGTTGGAGGATTACTGCACAGTCTTCGATACGCTGAGGCTCGCCCGCGAGCGACACCCAGGTCAGCGCAACAGTCTCGACGCGCTGTGTAAGCGTTACGAGATCGACAACGCGCACCGCAATCTGCACGGGGCGCTACTAGATGCGGAACTGCTGGCGGACGTGTACCTCGCACTGACCGGCGGACAGAGTACGTTGGTACTGGATTCTCAGACGCTGCTTGGACAATCTGCGGAGACCACCCGGATTGCTTCGGCCAAGGCATCGCGCCAACTGCGCGTGATTGCCGCCAATGCGGAGGAGTTGGTGGCCCATCACGCGCGCTTGGTGGAAATCGCGCGAGTCAGCGGCGGGCGCTGTGTCTGGCCCCAGGAAGAAGCGTAAGGCCAAACTGCCTGACAGAAGGCGACGATCGTCACCACCTACGAGCTTAACGTGGTGACGATCAATGCGAGGTGCTAGTGGGTGGCCGCTACGGTGGCGTCGATCATTTTCTTAAGTTCGCCGCGCTGGTAGAGATCCAGCACGATGTCACAGCCTCCGACCAGTTCCCCCTGGATGAAGACCTGCGGGAAGGTGGGCCATTGTGAGAATTGCGGCAGGTGTTGCCGATACTCGGGCTGGCTGAGGACATCAATGTGGTGGATCTGCGCGCCACAGGCCTGGAGTGCCTGCACTGTGCGCATCGAGAATCCACACTGCGGAAATTGCGGTGACCCTTTCATAAATAGAACGACGGGATATTGTTCGACGAGCGCCTGAATCTGTTGTGTCATGTCCATGTGGAGTTCCTCATCCGACGGAAAGCGGAAGTTGCGCCTAGTGTAGGCGAGCCGCCGCCAAGTGAAAACGCCTCTCGTCACGGTCCGGCAGGCCGGGGGCTGGTTCTTTTACGTGGGGAGTGCGCGGCGGCAGCTGTCGTAACGCGCTATCTGGTGTCACGTAGGCTTGAATCTTGTAGGGGGGTCAAAGACAATGGCATCCGCAAGCGACCATTTACCTACACACCGAATACAGAAGGGTAACATAATGAATCCATTAGAGACTTTGGGTGGCACTGTGGCAGCAGGCATTGTCCTCGCCGTCGTCCTCGCCTACTTTGCGACGATGGTCGTCGGCGGATAAACCGCAGCGGCGAGTGCTCCGCAAAAGTTCAATGATAAAAAACGACACAATTTGCGATAAACCCGGGAGGGAACATGATTGACGCAGGTATGCTGGTACGCTGGCTACATATCGTGGTCGGCGTGATGTGGATTGGATTGCTCTACTACTTCAACTTTGTGCAGGTCGGCGCACTCGCGCAGGCGAATTCTGAAGCGAGCACCGGCGGTCCCGGTGGGGCGGCAATCACTAAATATGTGGCGCCGCGCGCCTTGTTTTGGTTCCGTTGGTCAGCCTTGGCGACGTGGCTTAGTGGCGCCGCGTATATCGAGCTGGCGCCGCAGTACGCGGCGTATGGGCTTGCGGGGGTTTTCAGCTTAGGCATGGGCTCCGCCAATATCGGCCTTACTTCGATTGGGATTGGCGCATGGCTCGGGACCATCATGCTGCTTAACGTGTGGGGCTTGATCTGGCCGAATCAGAAAAAAATTCTGGGACTGGTGCCGGCCACTGATGAGCAGAAGGCACGTGCGCGGCGAGTGGCATTTCTCGCGTCACGCAGCAACACCCTGTTGTCTATCCCAATGTTAATGTTCATGCAGTCCGCTGGTCATAAGCTGCCTTTTTTCATGAACTGACAGATCTGTTGAGTGAAGTGGTAGAAACTGAGCCCGGCCCCTAGGCCGGGCTCAGCATTTTGGCTGTAGCCCCATCCTTTATGCATTAATTTCAATTTTATTCGCCGCACCTGCGGCAAGTCACCTAGCTAACCCGGTTAAGGATTACCCAAGTTGCCGCCACGCCATTTCCTGAGTTTGTTTGATTTGCAGAGCGAGGAGGCGCGCGCGCTTCTGCTCCGGGCATCCGAACTTAAACGTCTGCGCGCGGCAGGGGTTCGACCGCAAATCTTCGAACGCAAGGTTCTCGCCATGATTTTCGAAAAATCCTCGACGCGGACCCGTGTCTCGTTTGAGACGGCGATGCTAGAGGGCGGTGGCGGGGCGGTCTTTCTTTCCCTACACGATTCACAATTGGGTCGCGGTGAGCCGATTCAAGATACAGCGCGCGTGCTGTCACAGATGTGTGATGCGATTACCGCCCGAACATTTGCGCATCGCACTGTAGAGGAACTGGCGGCGGCCGCGACGGTACCGGTGATTAATGCCTTAACGGATCGTTTGCATCCCTGCCAGCTGCTGGCTGATCTGCAAACATTCCTGGAGCATCGCGGCGAGATTCGCGGGCGGCGGATCGCGTGGGTCGGCGACGGCAACAATATGTGCAATACCTACATCGAAGCGGCGCAGCTTTTTGACTTTGAGCTCGCGATCGCCTGCCCGCCGTCCTACTTGCCGGCGGTCGATGACTATGTGCGAGGCGCGGCAAAGATCGAACTCTGCAAGAATCCCCAGGCGGCCGTGGCGGGCGCTGACGTAGTGGTCACAGATGTCTGGGTCAGTATGGGGCAGGAAGCGGACGCGGTGCAGCGTCGCGCGGAATTGAGTGCTTATCGAGTGGATGCGGCGTTGATGGCCCGCGCCAGGCCTGACGCCTTGTTCATGCATTGTTTGCCGGCACATCGTGGCGAAGAAGTCACCGCAGAGGTTATCGATCATCCGCGCAGTGTGGTGTGGGATGAGGCGGGGAATCGGCTGCATGCCCAGAAAGCACTGCTAGAGTTCTTACTAAGCCCATGAGTCGAGAGTAGATGCGAATTCTGCTCAGCAACGATGACGGGTATCGGGCACAGGGATTGGTAGCCTTGGCAGACTGCCTGGGCCGCATTGCTGACGTCACGGTGGTGGCCCCGGAAAGCAATCGCAGCGGTGCGAGCAATTCTCTAACGCTTGATCGACCCCTCCGCGTGAGTGAGATCAAACCAAACTATTTCGCCGTGGATGGCACCCCGGCGGATTGCGTGAACCTTGCGCTGACCGGGATGCTGGACACGCGGCCCGACTTGGTGATCGCCGGGATCAATGCTGGCGAGAATCTTGGCGAAGACGTGCTGTATTCAGGCACCGTGGCGGCCGCGATGGAAGGTGCACTGCTTGGCTATCCGGCGCTGGCGACTTCGCTCGCAAGCAGTGATGTCGCGCCAGACTACGCCGGTGCGGCGGAGATTATCCTGACCCTCGTCATGCGCTTTCAGGTTTGTAAGTTCGCTGCAGGTCAGCTTCTCAGTGTAAACATTCCGGGGCATGGCAAGATTAGTGGCACGCTCGTCACGCGCTTGGGGCGTCGCCATAAAGATACGACTAGCGTGCGCCAATTGGATCCGAAGAATCGCCCCATCTATTGGATCGGGCCAACTGGCTCGCCTGGTTTCGATGCGGGGCCGGGTACAGATTTCCACGCGCTCGCCAACGGCTACGTGTCGGTGACACCGATCCAAACCGATATGACGGCTTACACCCAATTGGAGCTCACCAACGCGTGGCTGAATACGAACGACCAATCCCGATGACAGATCGCAGCGGTATTGGAATGACGTCGCAACGCGCGCGCAATCGACTAGTTGATCAACTGCGTGCGATGGGAATCGGATCTGAAGAAGTGCTCGATTTGGTTCGCACCACGCCGCGACATCTATTTGTTGATGAGGCTCTGGCAAGCCGCGCGTATGAGAACAACGCGCTTCCAATCGGCTTTGGTCAGACCATCTCGCAGCCCTATATTGTGGCAGCGATGACCGAGCTGCTGCTCACTACCGGCCCACTGCTCAAAGTGTTGGAAGTGGGCGCGGGCTGCGGTTATCAAACCGTGTTGTTGGCCAAACTCGCGAAAAATGTGTACAGCATTGAGCGGATTGCGTCGCTCGCGAATCGGCTACGCGAACGTCTGCACGAACTCCGGGTGACCAACGTCCGGGTGCGTCACGGCGATGGCCGGCAGGGCTGGGTCAATCATGGGCCATTCGATGCGATTCTCGTCGCGGCGGCGGCGAGCGTCGTGCCGCAGTTACTGCTTGACCAGTTGGCGGAAGGTGGCCGCTTGGTGATGCCGGTTGGTGTGCCAGGTGAGCAGACACTGATGCTGTTGACGCGGACTGCTGACGGGATTACCGAGGAACACTTGCAAAGAGTGAGCTTTGTGCCGCTTGTGGACGGCGTGGGATAAAACCACATGCGGACGCGGTTGCATCAATGGGGGCTCGTCGGATTGTTGGTGTTGGAAGCTTTAGTGGCGGGTTGTGCGCGCCATGCTCCTGCGCCAATCGAGGAAAAATTTTCTACGCGGCCACCTAAGCCCAATGTCCGGACGCTCAAGCCGGCGCCAGCTAAAAATCCGATTCACGGAGAAGTCTACCGAGTTCAAGCCGGCGACACACTGTATTCGATCGCTTGGCGGTTAGGGCTTGATTTTCGGCAGCTCGCAACGATGAACGAGATCAGAGATCCGTCGCGCATTGTGGTCGGCCAAGTGCTGAGAGTGCGCGCCGCGCATGCGCAACCAGCGGGATCAGTGATTCCTAAAGTGGCGCAGTCGCGCACCAGCCGGCCAAACCGAGCGGCGCCCGTGACGTCCACCGCCGCTCAATCCACGGCAGCGCGCGCGCCCAGCACCGCGCAAATTTCGGCTGAGATTTCGGCCCCAAACCTGCAATGGGTTTGGCCGACAGAAGGGCGCGTGAGTCGCGCAGTTTCTGCAACCGGTTCGATTGGTCTAGAGATTCGTGGCACGCGTGGGCAAACAATTCACGCGGCCGGCGGCGGACAAGTGGTCTACGGTGGCAGCGGATTACGTGGTTATGGACAGTTGCTTATTATCAAGCATGACGAGAGCTTTCTAAGCGCGTACGCGCACAACGACAAGCTGCTGGTGGCCGAGGGACAGCGCATAGAACGCGGTCAGCCGATCGCGCTGATGGGCGATTCCGGGGCTTCGGAGGTTATGTTACATTTCGAGATAAGAAAGGGCGGTAAGGCGGTCGAGCCTTTGCAATATCTCCCTAAGCGTTAGGCGCCTTCCCATGTCCGGCACTCGCATCAAAAATGAAGAACCCGCAACGACGGATTCGAGCCCGCCGAACCCATTAGAAAACTCCTCACGGGTTCTCTCGCAGGACTCGGAGTTCGAAGCCAGCGCCGACTCAGAGCCGCTAGAGCCTGAACTCGACGAACTCGAAGACACGGTTGAAAGCGAGCCGGAAATATCTGGCACCACAGTCATTGGTGAAATCTCCGAAGGCGAATTGGACGCCACCCGTCTTTATCTGAACGAGATTGGATTTTCGCCGTTACTGACCGCCGAAGAAGAGGTTAAATTTGCCCGCCTCGCGCAGAAGAATGATGTGGCGGCGCGGCGGCGCATGATCGAAAGTAATTTGCGGCTGGTCGTCAAGATCGCGCGGCGCTACATGAATCGCGGGCTCGCGCTGCTGGATCTGATTGAAGAAGGTAATCTTGGTCTCATCAGAGCGGTCGAGAAATTCGATCCGGAGCGCGGCTTTCGCTTTTCGACGTATGCGACATGGTGGATCCGGCAGACCATCGAGCGAGGTCTGATGAATCAAACTCGTACCATTCGCCTACCCATCCACATTGTTAAAGAGATCAATATTTACTTGCGCGCCGCACGCCGACTGGCGCAAAGGCTGGAACGCGAACCGAGTCCGGAAGACGTGGCTCGCGAGCTCGACCGGCCACTCGATGATGTGAAACGAATGCTCGGGCTGAATGAACGCATTGCCTCGGTGGACAGTCCGTTGGATCGCGATTCTGATCGAACGTTGATCGATACCATTCCGGACGAACACAACCGAGATCCCGCCCGGATGTTGCAGGATGATGATATGCAAAGGCATATCGATGCCTGGCTTGCGCAGCTCAACGACAAGCAGCGGGCCGTGGTCGAGCGCAGGTTTGGCTTAGACGGGCGAGAGATTGCGACTTTGGAGGAGGTGGGTAACGAGATTGGTGTGACGCGCGAACGAGTACGGCAGATTCAGATCGAGGCGTTACGGCGCCTGCGTCATATCCTTGAGCGTGAGGGGTTCTCAGTCGACGCACTATTTGCTGATATGTAATCCTGGGCGCTAACTGATGAATAGGGCGGCGGCCACTGCGCGATATTCGGAGGCCAGCACGTTGTAGCATCGACACGCAGCGGCGGTGCCCATGACTTCTACGCCGATCCCGCGCACGCCGAATTGCGTGGTGATGGCCGAGTCCAAGAAAATCTGCTTGGGGCCGCTACCTACCAGCAATATCTCCGCGCCTAAACTGATAATCGCCTCAAGGTGGCTCGCCGTGAGTTCGGCGAAATGTCGCGGCAATAGGTCCGTATGAATAGCAGAAGGCGTGATGACGAGGGAGCCCGTGTAGCGGGTGTTTCCGATCAGGACGGAATCTCTGGAATAAGCTTTGACGGTAAGTCCATCGCGTGCCGAATCGAGTTCGAATTTCATATTGTCTGACCAACAAAATCGCCACAATAGATTATTTAAACCACGCTGTGCGGCCATGGTCGCGGACAGATTTTAACTGCTTAAAGGAGCCAAGATGAAGGTCATATTGTTGGGCGGCCCAGGCGCCGGGAAAGGCACGCAAGCGGATTTTATCTGCACTGAATATCAGATTCCGAAGATTTCGACGGGGGACATGCTGCGTGCGGCAGTCCAGGCTGGCAGTGCACTAGGCTTAGCAGCGAAGAAAGTCATGGCTGCAGGGGGCTTAGTCTCCGACGACATCATTCTCGGTTTGATCGAGGAAAGACTGCGCGCACCCGACTGCGCTCGCGGTTTCCTGTTCGATGGCTTTCCACGCACGATTCCGCAAGCTGAGGGGCTCGAGAAAATTGGTGTCGAGATTGATCGCGTCGTTGAGATTTCGGTCAGCGATGCGGAAATTATTCGGCGCATGTCAGGCCGGCGAGTGCATCCCGGCTCTGGCCGGACTTATCACGTGGAATTCAACCCACCACGTGCGACGGGCATCGACGATGAAACCGGCGAGCCCTTGGTGCAGCGAGATGATGACCGCGAAGAAACGGTCCGCAAGCGTCTCGATGTTTACCACGAACAGACAGAACCCCTCATCGACTTCTATCAAAAACGCGTGAAAAGCCGCGGGAAAGGCCGGTTTTCGCGGGTTGATGGCGCCGGTGACGTAAGCACAATTCGCGTGCGCGTGTCTGCCGCGTTGGCTGAATAATTAAGCGTAATGAAGCGGCAAGTCAGGATGGATATTTTTTCAAACGCCTGGCGCGCGCAAATGAGCCGATGAAATTTGTGGCGGCAAGCCACACATTCTGTGTGGCACAGAAGTCACATCACAAGCTAGCCATGAAAAAAAATTACTATAAACCTTTACATACCACCTAATGGTGATGTATATAAGCAAGTGTGGTGTTGCATTTTTTGTTCTTACCATTTAGTTGAAGGGGGACTCGTAATATGGCGACAGCGAAAAAGAAGGCAACCAAAAAAGCGGCTGCTAAAAAACCAGCTGCTAAAAAAGTTGCGAAGAAGGTAGTAAAGAAGAAAGCTTCGAAGAAGCCTGCTGCTAAGAAGAAGGCTGCTGCGAAGA
>JANOVQ010000660.1:0-10359 GCA_031417495.1 Pseudomonadota bacterium
CGTCGGCCGCGAGCCGCGACCGACGGACCCGACCCCACCCAATCGCGGACCAGCTCTGCCAGGGCGTCCGCGCCGAGCGGCGCCATCGGCAGCTGCAGCACCCACGACTTGCGTAACCATTCAGCCGTGTATTCAGGACGAAAATTCACCAGCAGCAAGGTGCGGGTGGTGCTCACCGCTTCGACGATTTGGGCCACAAACAGATCGCTGCCAGGATCGATCCAATGCAGATCGTCGATCAAGAGGACGATGGGTTCTGCCGCGGTTTTGAGCTGGAGCAGGCGACGGATGAAGGCAAAGAGCCTGCGCTGCCGGACCTCAGGCGAGAATTGCAGCGACGGTGACTTCGGATCGGCGACGCCGAGAAAATCCAGCACCAGCGCGCGCTCGTCCACGGAGTCGTCGTCGAGCAGCGCGAGCGCGGTGGCGATCTTCTGGCGCGCCTCGCGCGGGTCGTCGTGGTCGGTGATGGCGAACAGGTTGCGCAGGAGTTCCAGCAGCGGGAGATACGGAATGGTCTTGCCGTGGGCGGGACAATGGGCCTCAAAAACACTGAGGCCAGCCGCCTTGCAGCGCTCGACGATTTCCGCGCACAGTCGGCTCTTGCCAACCCCGGGCTCGCCAACCACGGCTGCCACCCGCCCCGTGCCCGCGAGCGAGCGCTCGAGCGCGGTTTCGAGCGCGTCGGTTTCGTCGCCACGGCCGACGAACCGCGACAATCCGCGGGCCCGTGAGGTGTCGAGACGGGTGCGATGATGGCCTGGTCCTTCGAGGATAAAAACCTCGAGTGGCTCGAGCGCGCCCTTGACCGGCATGGGACCCAGCGACCGCGCATTGAAGAAACCCGCGACCGCGCGCTGCGTATGCTGCGACAGCGCAATCCCATCGGCCGGCGCAAGCTGTTCCATGCGTTGCGCAAGACCGACCGTGTGGCCCTGTGCGGTGTAATCCATGCGCAGATCGTCGCCGATCTTACCGACTACCACTGGGCCCGAATTCAGGCCAATGCGGAACGCGAAGTTGACGCCGGGATCGATGCGCAGCGCATCGGCATACTGGCGCAGGCGATCACGCAGATGCAGCGCGGCGTAGCAGGCGCGTTGTGCGTGGTCCTCGTGCGCGATGGGGGCGCCGAACAACGCCATGATGCCGTCGCCAGTGTACTGGTTGATCGTTCCCTCGAGGCGATGCACGCCGTCGGCAAGAATCTGAAAGAAGCGATCGAGGATTTGGTGCCACTGCTCAGGATCGAGCTGCTCGGCCAATTCCATGGAGCCTTTGACATCCGCGAACAATACCGTGACCTGCTTACGCTCTCCTTCGAGCGCGGATTTTGACTGCAGGATCTTGTCCGCAAGATGTTTAGGCGTGTAGCTGCGCGGCGAGCGGTCTGGCCGCGCGGACGTCGCCGACAGACCCGGGGAGACTCCGGTGCCGACCCCGCACTCGTCGCAAAACCTGGCGGTGGCTCGCAGCTCGCAGCCGCAGCCGCTGCACAGCCGACTGAGCGCGCTGGCGCATTCCTCGCAGAACTTCGCACTCGGGCGATTCTCGTGCTGGCAGCTGCGACATTTCATGTGAACATTCTAGACATGATTTCAGTGACGCCGATCCAATCGCATAAAAACGCTTCGCGGCATGCATAACACTTGCGCGATTATGCAGCCTAAGCCAGTGGCATTCCCGGGCATCCCCTTTTAAGCAATTGCGCCATCGGCGGCGTCCGTGCTGTGATCCTCGCTCGCCCCGGCCCATCAGGAGAAGCAGGATGAAATTCGGCGTTTTCTACGAGCATCAACTGCCGCGGCCCTGGCAGGCGCACTCCGAGTACGAGCTCATGCAGAACTCGCTGGCGCAAGTCGAGCTGGCCGATCAACTGGGCTACGATTACGCGTGGCAGGTCGAACATCACTTTCTTGAGGAATATTCCCACGCCTCGGCGCCGGAAGTGTTTCTCGCCGCTGCCAGTCAGCGCACGCGCAACATTCGTCTCGGTCACGGCATCATCCAACTCACCACCAACCAACCGCATAGAGTCGCGGAAAGAGTCGCGACGCTCGATCTGATCTCGGGCGGGCGCGTTGAACTTGGCATGGGCGAAGGCGCCGGGCCAGCCGAGCTGCATCCCTTCAATGTGCGGGTGCGCGATAAACGCGAACGCTGGGAAGAGGCGGTGCGCGCGATCATCCCCATGTTCACACGCACCGATTGGGAATTTCACGGCCAGTACTATGATTTCCCGGCGCGTAATGTCATCCCTAAGCCACTGCAGAAGCCGCACCCGCCGTTATGGGTGGCGTGTTCCAACATTCAGACCATTGCTGAAGCCGGCGCCTGGGGCATGGGCGCGCTCGGATTTTCCTTTCTCTCGCCAGACGCCGCGACCGCCTGGGTCCATCGCTACTACCACATGCTGCTCGACCAACCGAACCGCCTGACCGACTATCCGATCAATCCGAATGTCGCGATTGTGAATGGGTTCATGTGTGCGCCGACCGACGAGGAGGCCTTGGAACGCGCCGCCGGCTGGACCTTCTTCATCTTCGCGCTCTCGCACTATGGACGGCACGGCATCGCCGCCCCGGGCACCGGCAATTTGTGGGAGGACTTTCAGACCTGGCGGCAGACCGACCAAGCCAGGGCGGCGCTACGCAACGGCTTGATCGGCTCACCGGCGACCATCCGCAAACGCCTGCGCCAGTTTCAGGCGGCGCACGTCGATCAGGTGATCCTCCTCAACCAGGCCGGCAAGACGAGTCATGCGGATATCTGCGACAGTCTGCGTTTGTTCGCCGAGCAGGTGATGCCGGAGTTTCACGCCGATGAACCCGCGCATGCGGCCTGGAAACAGGCCGTCCTGCAACGCGACGTGATCCTTGCGGAGCTCGATACCACGCCCTTCAATCTCTACAGTCACCAGAACGAAGACATCGTGCGTGAGAGTCCAGCGCAGCTCAAGGCGCGTATGGCCGCCAAAGATGCCGCGCGGCGGGCGGCGGGGGAAGTTTGAAACCACGACTTCTGCTTAGGCCGCCGTGGCTCAATTTCAACAAGCCCGCGGCCGACAATGTCGTTGCGGGACAGCAGCCCCACGGGCGCGACATCCGCGACCAGGCGCTGTGCGCCATCTGGCGAAGCGAGTGCACGAAATGTGCTGTATAAAGTCCGCAGAATATAGGAATTGAAGGGAGGGTATTTCACATGAGTACAGCAAAACGCGACCCGGCAGCCAAGATCGCACGCATCGAATCGGCGACCGGTAGCTACGAATTCCCGATTCGGTCCGGCACCATCGGGCCGGAGGTCATAGAAATCTCCAAACTGTATGGTGATACGGGCTATTTCACGTATGACCCGGGGTTCACTTCAACTGCGAGCTGCGAATCGAAGATCACTTACATCGATGGTGATGCAGGCATTCTGCTGTACCGCGGTTACCCGATTGATCAGCTTGCCGAACAAAGCAATTTTCTCGAAGTCGCCTACCTGCTGCTCAGCGGCGAATTGCCGAACAAAACGCAGTTCGATGAATTCGACCACGCGATCACGCACCACACCATGGTGCATGAGCAGCTGCATCGCTTTTTTAGTGGGTTTCGGCGCGATGCCCATCCCATGGCGATCATGTGTGGCGTAGTGGGTGCGTTGTCGGCCTTCTATCACGACTCGACTGATATCGACGATCCACACCAGCGCACAGTGGCGAGCAGGCGCCTGATCGCCAAGATGCCAACCATCGCCGCGATGGCGTTTAAATATTCGGTTGGTCAGCCCTTTGTTTACCCAGACAACGATCTCGACTACGCGTCAAATTTCCTCAAAATGTGCTTCGCGGTGCCAACCACGACCTACCGCGTGAACCCGATTCTTGCGCGCGCGCTCGATCGTATTTTTATCCTGCATGCCGACCATGAACAGAATGCCTCGACCTCGACGGTGCGCCTGGCGAGTTCGTCCGGGGCCAACCCGTTCGCCTGTATCGCGGCCGGGATTGCCTGTTTATGGGGCCCCGCGCACGGCGGTGCGAACGAGGCCGCGCTGAATATGCTGATGGAAATTGGCACCGCGGATCGCATCCCCGAATATGTTCGCAAAGCCAAAGACAAGAACGATCCATTCCGTCTGATGGGTTTCGGACACCGCGTGTATAAGAACTACGACCCGCGCGCAAAGGTGATGCAGCAGACCTGTCACGAAGTCCTCGACGTACTCGGCGTAAAGCACGAGCCACTACTCGAAGTCGCAATGGAACTGGAGAGAATTGCGCTGTCAGACGAATATTTTATCGAGAAGAAACTCTACCCCAACATCGATTTCTATTCCGGCATCACGCTCAAGGCCATGGGCTTTCCGACCACCATGTTCACCGCGCTGTTCGCGCTGGCGCGTACCGTCGGCTGGGTCGCGCAATGGAACGAGATGATCGAAGATCCGAGCCAACGCATCGGGCGTCCGCGTCAGCTCTATATCGGGCACACCCAGCGCGATTACCAGCCACTCGCCAAGCGCCGCGGGTGATCTGCCGCGCGCCAGCGCCACCCCGTGCTTGCGGGGTGGCGGTAGCCTTTGTTAGCACGACACTTGCACTGTGCAAGGTACTCGTCCTGTTTATCGCGGCCGCCATGCCGGCGCCGAGCCTTGCGCAAACGCGGCACACGAGTACCGCCCCGCCCGCGCCTGCGTGTCCACGCGCACTCTCTTTGGAACAGGCGGCCATCCAGGCCGAGGCGACCTGCCTGATCCGCCACTATGTGCAAATCGATACCACCAATCCGCCTGGTAACGAGCTTGCCACTGCGCAGTTTTTAGCAGCTTTCCTGCAGCAGGAAGGGATCGCGACAAAAATCTTCGAAGCCGCGCCTGGCCGCGCAAATCTTTATGCGCGCATCCACGGAGACGGTAGTCGCCGGGCACTGATGCTCGTGCATCACATGGATGTGGTGCCAGCCAACGCCGCGGAGTGGACTGCGCCACCGTTCGCGGGTGAGCTTCGCGATGGCTATGTGTGGGGGCGTGGGACGCTCGACAACAAAGGGCCAGGCATCATGGAACTGCTGTCCTTTGTGCTTCTCAAGCGGCTCAAGGTGCCGCTCGCACGGGACGTCGTTTTGCTCGCAGTGGCCGACGAAGAACAAGGCGGCGGCAACGGCGCGCGCTACATGATGGCCGAGCACTTTGATCTTTTGCGCGATGTCGAGTTCGCGTTGAATGAGGGCGGTGCGATGTTGCAGTTGGACGACGGGCAGCTCCGCTACGCGGTCGAATTTGCGCAGAAGGTGCCGCTGTGGCTGAAGATCATCGCGACCGGACCTGCCGGTCACGCTTCGCTGCCCAAGCCGGAGGCGGCGACTCATCGCCTGGTCCGGGCCCTGGCGCGCCTTGAGCAATTTCAATTTCCGCTGGTGGTCGTGCCCGCGGTACAAAGAGTGTTCGAGGAACGTGCCGTGAGCATGCCAGCAGACCAACGCGCGGCCTATCGCAATCTCGCACAGGCACTTACCCAAGCGACCTTCCGCGCCGAATTTTTGCGCGACCCACACAATGCAGTCATGGTGCGTAACAGTCTGGCAATCACCATGCTGGCTGGGAGCAGCAAAGAGAACGTGTATCCGGCGGAGGCGTCTGCCGTGCTCGATCTGCGTTTATTGCCGGGTCAGGACCCTGCGGCCGTGATTGCCGAGCTCAGGCGCGTGATGCACGAACCCGAAGTGCGCGTGGAAACCTTGCTGTCTTCGACTGCCCATGCCTCGCCACTCGATACTGTGTTGTTCAAAGCGATCACTGCGTTGCTTCAACGGCACGATCCGGCGGCGCAGATCACGCCGAACTTCATCGCCGGTTTCACCGATTGCAATACGTTTCGCAGCAAGGGCCTGATCTGCTATGGCTTCATGCCCATGCGCCTGCCGCAGGCGGAAATCGAGCGCGTGCACGGCCGGGACGAGCGCCTCTCGCTTAGCGAGATGACCAACGCCACCCGCCTGCTCCACGAACTGGTGCGCGCGGTGGCGAGTCGCTAGTCTGTTCCCCGCACGGGCAGCGCCGCTGTGATTGCACGCGGAAGGCGGGCGCTACAGAATCCGGTTATCAACGGTCCCGGTGCCGAGAATCTTCTATGAGTACGACAGCAACGCTTGAAAATCAGGCCGGCCAGTGGGCGCTGCGCGCGATCGCGCGCGCCACCGGCCTGAAAGCCAATCGCGATCGCTTTCTGTTCCTGCGACACGGCCGGACAGCCGGCAATTTGCATCGGATTTTTCAACATCCGGATATTCCGCTGTGCGCGGAAGGTTTCGGTGACGCGGACGCCGCGGCGAGCGGCCTCTGCCACATTCCTTTCGATCACATCTACGCCAGCGACATGGCCCGGGCCTGGCTCACTGCGGGCCGCGTGGCAGCGGCGACCGCCAAACCGGTGAGCGTATGGCCGGCGCTCCGCGAACGCTATTTCGGCGATCTCATCGGCACCACCAGCGAAGGTTTGGACTGGCGCATCGATCCCGCCAATGGCGAGACCCTGGTCGATTTCGTCGCGCGCACCCTCGGCGGCGTTGCCGAGCTGCTGGTGCCGGGCAGGCAACCGCTGCTGGTCAGCCATGGTGGCGTGCTGCGCGTGTTATGCGGCGCACTGGACATTGAGCTCTCGGTGGATTTAACAGCGAATGCACTGCCCCTGCTGTTCGAACGCAGCGGCACGCACTGGCGAATGACTCCACTGATGGCACCAGCGAGTGGCACCTGCGCGTTGGGTGCGGCGTAAGTGTTCGGTCATGCGATGAAGTCGCTATTGATTCTGCGTCACGCGCAGGCCGCGCCGGAGAGCGGGGCGCAACCTGATGCGCGTCGTCCCCTCACTGCCCACGGTCGTGCCCAGGCGCAAATGCTGGGGGTCTGGCTGCAGCAACGGGGCTACCTTCCGGAGCAAATCGTGTGCTCGGGGGCGCTGCGCACGCGGGAAACCGCCGAGGCAGTTGCCGCGGCGGCCGCGTGGACCACTCCGGTGTGTTCGGTTGATCGGCTTTACCAGGCGAGCGCCATCGAGCTCCTCGGCGCAGCGCGAAATCAGTCGGCTGACGTCACACAACTGTTGCTCGTTGCACATGCGCCTGGGGTCGCAGACTTCATCAACCTGCTGATCACTCAGCAGCTGGATGCCGCACTCATGTGCGAAGCGGGGACCTTCGCCGAGGTGGTGTTGGATATCGCGCAATGGTCCGAGATCGGTCCTGGCGCGGGTACCCTGCGCGTGTTGCTGCCACCCTAGCCGAATCCAGGGACAGTTTACTGATTTAGAAGTCGGAGACTGTCTGTGTAATCGGTAAACTGTCCCTGAATTATTTCAGAATTTATTTTATGACTATGCCGAATGACATTGAGACGGTCGCGCACGCGATTCAACTGGCGGTGGCCCCGGTGTTCTTGCTGGCGGGAATCGGTGCGTTTCTTAACGTTCTATCGGTGCGCCTGTCGCGCGCGGTTGATCGCTCGCGAGTCCTCCAAGACCGTGTGGCTGCCCTCGAAGTGCGCCAGGCAGAAGAACTCCACGAGGAGCTCGCGGTCCTCGGGAAACGGATCCGGATTGTCAACGTGGCAATCATGTTGTGCGTATTGTGCTCGCTGTTCGTGTGTACCGTCGTGGCGGTGATATTTTTGGCCTCCGTGATCGATATCGCGATCGCCGCCTTGATCGTATGGTCTTTCGTGTGCGGCATGGCATGCCTGATCATCGCGCTGTTGTGTCTGTTGGGCGAAATCTATCTAGCGACGATGAAGATGCCGATCAGGCGTTAGCTGGACTCTCAGCTGACGCCTGTCAGGCGATTTGTTTAGGCTGCCGAACGAGCAGTTGGCCGGAACGCGATTCGACACCTCAGCCTTTCCGCGCGCTCCCGCTGACAGCGGCAGCCTGTTGCTCGGCGCGACGTTGCGCGCCAAGCCGTTGCAGCTCGGCGCGTTCGGCGGGGTCTATCCGTGCGTAGTTCTGCTTCCAGCTCTCGTCCTCGCTGAAACGGAACGGCGACTGCACAGTCGTGCGGGGTAGCCGTGCGCTGTCCAGCAGATCGAGCGCCATGCCGACAATCGCGCGCTGCATTTCGACGTCATACGGTTTCCCGCACGGATTGCCGAGCGGAAAGTCATTAAAGAGAAAACGCGCGACGCCACACTCTTCGACGATATCGCGTGCCGAGCCGATCACCACGGTCGCGATGCCATGTGCTTCGAGGTACCGACTGACCAGACTCACGGTCTGGTGGCAGACGGGTCAGAGCGGGACGAGCAGTGCGATATCCACTTCATCTTCGCGGCAGCGCGCGAGGATTTCAGGTGCGTCCTGTTCAAGGGTGCGGCGCTGTGAGTAATCAGTCGGTACCCCGTGGAAGCGGGCAGCAAGACTCTCAATCCGCCGCTCTGCCACCGCCTCCTGCAGGCGACGAATGGGCAGGAAGGATTCCACATCGCGGGTGTGGGTGGTCAGCTTGTCCCACGCGAGATCATCCGTGTGCAGGCGCGCAGGCGGCGCCGTGGTCGATCCCGACCAAACTTGTTTGCCACAACGCGGCGCGCCATCTGCAGGTTGGTCTTCGGGCCATGGGCTCGCCGTGGTCACCAGAGCGACCCGGCTCTGCGCCAGCGGCTTCGCGAGCGCTGCGAACACGGCCTCCGTGTGGCGTGCCCACACATACGGCTTTGCATAGCCCAGCGCGTGGTAATACTCGCGCGTGCGATCGATGTAACTGATGGCGGTTCGGTGAGTAGTGCCAGTCAAAGTTTTGCTCCTATCGCGTTAAATTCCCCGTACGTGCCCGGCATCCTCGGCGAGATCGCGAATGAGTCTCGCACTACGTGGTGCGGGCTTGCCTACGAGCGCATGCCCGAGGGTAGGTCCGCGCTGCAGGTGCTGTCGCAATTTAATCCGCAAAAAGGTTTCGCAGAGGGATTTTCAAATCAGCTAACAAGGGACAGGTCATGACATCGTGTTCACCGTACCGCAGAGGAGTGAGGTGGTTGCGCGATTCCGGTCGGTAGGCATCCACGGTCCGACTCTCTGGATCGACTATCCAATATTCCGGAACACCATGCCGAACATACATCGTTAGCTTGTAGCCGCGATCACGTACTTCGGTGCCTCGCGAAAGGATTTCGACGACCAAATCTGGCGGTCCTTCGATGCCATGCAATTTGATAATTTCGCGCCGATGCGCCGCTACGAAAATTAAATCAGGTTGAACGACCTCGCGGAGATCACCTTGCCCCAATATGACGTCCACTGGCGCAAATAGCACCTCGCCGAGATTGTGGTGCTCGATATGTCGCTGCAGGATGGAATTGAGATTTCTCAAAATTCGTTGATGTTGTGTCGTCGGTGCCGGCACCATAAAAAAATCTCCATGCAACAACTCATATCGCCGTGACATATCTTCCGGCAAGGTGCAGTAGTCATCGTAACTATAAGAGAGCCTGGGCTGGGTCGCGGTCATGGCATGGCGTGTCTGGTGGGGACTTGGTTTGAGTGTAGCAATGGCATTGGGCGAACGCTACGCGACTTCTGGAATGATAAATCCCAGCCGCTCGGCGCCGGCTGGGAAGTCGGGACTGAGTTCGAGCGTATACCGCATTATCACGCCGGCTTCCCGACGCTCGTGGCTGTCTGCAGCAACCAGGCTTTGGCGCCGAGTAGGGAACCGGTGCCGGCGTGTACTCCACTGCCCACTCTCAATTCGCCTCGGTCGAAGAATTTAAAGTGAACTTCTACCTTCCAAAATTTCGCGAAGATTATCCGGCGAAAAGAAATCTTGAGGATTGGTCGAGCCAGTGATCAGACCTAGAAATTTCGTGGTCGCCTGCGTATTTCTCTCCAGCGCGCAATAGAGCGCCGCTTCCATCTCGTTTGGTTCAGAAAATTTAGCCATTTGAATGGTCATGTCGTGAAAAGGGATAAGCCGCGCATCACGCGCTTCGTGCCACTTCGCGAGTATCTGCATGAGCGGGCGCTCGCCGCGAAAGCCCTCATCGATGGCTGCCGTGCAATCATCAGCGTCAATGAAGGCGTCGGTGATTCCCTGGGCGGTGCACGGGTCTTTTTTGTGGCCGGCGTCGCCGACCAGCACCCAACCCGGTCCGCAAGGCACGCGGAGAAAATTGCGCGTCGAGCCTAACCGTAATGGGGTTGATAGCCTGCGTTCTTTTATCTGCGCAGAAAGTGTCGGCGTGAGTTCCGAAATCGTTGCGAAATAACGCGCCTCGATGTCGCGCCGAAGCAGCTTAAAATCTTCCATGATCCAGTTCACCCCGACGAGCACGTCACCATCGGAGGTAGGCCCCGAGTAGACCGCGCCGCCAGGTTTGAAGGCAATCGCG
>JANOVQ010000661.1:0-10607 GCA_031417495.1 Pseudomonadota bacterium
TAGAAAGCGCGGATCTTTCCATCGTCACCGCGCAGCACCACCACCGGCGCACTCCCATAGTTCCACAGAAAATAACTGCCAGGTTCGGGGAGTTGATCGACGTGGCCTGCATAAAGCCACGTACGTCGCCACACTGCGTCGCGTTCAAGCTCAAAAAATTCCGGATCGCTGTAGCGGCCCGGCGGAATGGCGGGTAATGGGGGGAAATTCACAGGTGGCGCGGTGCGCGCGCGTTCTTGCGCCACTCCCGCGATCCATTCTGCGATCCAGCGGCTATCGGTCACTGGCTCGGCGACCTGGCGTCACGCCGACAGCAGCGCGGCGCGTGGCGCTGGCACCAGTGGCGTGAAGTCCTGCGCCGCAAAATGCGTTGGCCGCGTCGGGGCTTTAATCGCGTTCGTGACCGGGTTGTAGCTCAGGTAAATCAAATGCCGTGGCGCAGGCGATAAGTTTTGCCCTGAAGCGTGCGCGAGACAGCAATCAAAGATCGTCACTGATCCGGGTGGCCCTTTGGGCGCGGTAAGGCCGCCCTTGGCAGCAAGTTGGGTGACAGTGGCATCCGGCAGGCTCGGAATGGGCGTCGTGCCCGGCACCGGAATTACTTCGTATTCAATTAGGCCCTGCCGATGCGATCCCGGGATGTATACGATGGGCCCATTGAACTCGGTGACCTCATCGAGATAGATCCCGATACTGACCGCCCGTGGCTCGGGCATGCCGTCGTGATGGCGCCACGGGCCGTAATCCTGGTGCCATGGCAGGGATAACTTGCCAAAGGGTTGCTTCAGAATAATTTTGTATTGATGACAGTAGAGCTGTGGGCCTAACAACTGCTCGGCGATACTCAACAGGCGTTCGTCGCACAACAGCCGGGCATAGAGTGAACTCACGCGATCCATCGCCGTAGTGCCCAAGAACTCACCGCTGGCCGCGCGCAAATGCGTCGCCGATGACGTGGCAAAGATGCGGGCCTGTTCGGCCCTGAGTGCCGCGACTTCGTGAGGCTCGAAGAGGCCTGGGAAAAACACCAGTCCATCGCGTTGATAGGCATCGAATTGATCGGGTGTGAGTTGCATGACCGCACCACATAGAGGAACTCGCGGGAAAGATAACCGCCCTCTGCGCTGAAATCGAGCGGCGTGTGGGGTGCGGTCGAACGTGGTCAGCGGGAATGGTTCTCGTGCAGCGTAAGCTAAGACCGGCTGATCGTTTCGATCCGAAAGAGTTTAGGCTTTACCTCGCGGCGTCGTGCTCAGCGAGACTTGTCCGTAAAAAGCACTCGCCTGGAGGCCTCGCCGCGCCCAGACTGGGCGTTGCCCTTCAAATGACATTCAGGAGAACGACTGTGGCTGATATGGAAAGTGATTTGTTTAATCTCGCAATGTCCACTGAGGCGCGGCCACTGATGGAGGCGGTGCGTAAGCACATCAAGGACAACGTCGTGCCGATTACGGAGGAGTTCTTTGCGCTGAACGCGCAGAAGACCAATCGCTGGACCTGGCATCCGCGTCAACTTGAATTGCTGGACGGGGCGAAGGCGCGAGCCAAGCAGTCCGGCCTGTGGAATTTTTTTCTGCCGGACCCCGAGCTTGGCGACGGTCTCACGAACCTCGACTACGCGTACATCGCGGCGGAACTCGGCAAGGTTGAACTCGCCTCCGAGTCGCTGAATTGCAGCGCGCCTGATACCGGCAATATGGAAGTTCTCGAGCGCGTAGGGACCGAAGCCCAGAAAGAGACCTGGCTAAAGCCCTTGCTCGATGGCGAAATCCGCTCCGCCTACGCGATGACAGAACCGGGACTGCCCTCCTCGGATGCGAAAAACATCAGCACCAGCGCAGTCCTCGAAGGCGATGAGTGGGTGATCAATGGCGAGAAATTTTATATTTCTGGTGCTGGCGATCCGCGTTGCAAAATTATGATCACGATGGTTAAAACCAGTCCGAACGCGGCGCCGAGCAGGCAGCAATCGCAGATTCTGGTGCCCATGGATACCCCGGGCGTCGAAATCCTCGAAGGCATGCAAGTTTTTGGTCATGACCATGCGCCGCGTGGTCACATGCATCTCCGCTTGAACAATGTGCGCGTGCCAAAAGAGAATCTGCTGCTTGGCGAGGGACGGGGCTTCGAGATTTCCCAGCTGCGCTTAGGTCCGGGTCGTATTCATCACTGTATGCGCTCCATCGGCAAGGCGGAAAAGGCCTTAGAGCTGATGGTTAAGCGCGCAGGCTCACGAGTCGCCTTTGGCAAACCGATCGCCAAGCTTGGCAAGAATCTCGAAGTGATCTCGCGGGCGCGCATTGAGATAAACGCAATGCGCCTGGCCGTGCTGCAGGCCGCCAAAGCTATGGACGTGCTGGGGAACAAAGAGGCGCGGGTTTATGTGAGCGCGGTGAAAGCCATGGTGCCGGAGAAGGTGTGTCTGATCATCGATCAGGCCATGCAGATGCACGGTGCGGCGGGTGTCTCACAATGGACGCCGCTGGCCGCGATGTACGCCGACATGCGGCATCTGCGCTTCGCCGACGGACCCGATGAGGTGCATCACATGGTGGTTGGGCGCGCGGAAGTGCAGAAATACGGCCTTTGGTAGCCGTACGCGTTAACCGGCAGACAGTCAGCCACCGCTGAAGCGCGGGGTACGCTTCTCCATGAAGGCGGTCCTTCCTTCGCGATAATCGGCGCTGTGCATGCAGCGCGCGATTAACGCTTCGCAGGGCGAAAAATCGCTGGCGTGATCGACCATCGCGTTGATGGCGGCCTTCGATGCCGCCTGGGTCAGCGGCGCATTCGCCGCCAGGTCGCGCGCGAATGTCCGCACATAGTCCGCGAGTCCGGCAACCGGCAGCACGCGATTGACCAGACCGAGCGCGTGCGCGCTCGCGGCATCGTAACGACGCGCACTGAACATAATCTCGCGTGCATTGGCGTGCCCGACAGTCGCGACCAGCCGGCGATGGCCATGGAGACCGTAGCCGATTCCGAGCCGCGCGGCAGGGATCGCAAACTGGCTATCATCCGCGCAGTAGCGCAGATCGCAGGACAGCGCGAGCGCGAGACCGCCGCCCAGACAGAAGCCTTGGATCTGGGCGATCACCGGCTTCGGTGAGGACTCAAGCGCGCTATGTGCGTCGCCAGCTGCGACTTCGTAGGCGTGGGTGGCAGCATCACTCGAGCGATTCTGTTCGAACTCTGAAATATCGGCCCCGGCAGCGAAGGCTATTTCGCCCGCGCCACGTAGCACGATGCACCGGATAGTCGAATCGTCATTCAGCGTCGCGACAAGATCGGGAAGTGCGCGCCACATCGCGGCGCTGATCGCATTCCGGCGCGCCGGGTTGTCGAGCAGGAGATAACCGATGGGGCCGTCGCGTTCTATCCGCAGAATACCCGTGCTCATGCTGTTCCCCCGCTAAACCTTGTTAAGTTCGTTCACTAGATGACTTGTTCACGCGCGAGCACCGCGATCTCTTCATCGCCGAGACCCAGTTCGTGCAGGATCTCGCGCCGATGTTCACCCGCCGGACCGAGCGTGCGGCGCAGGTGTGCCGGTGTGCGCGATAGTGCGAACGCCGGTGCGACCAGCGCCAAGCTATCACCTTCTTGTGTGGGTACTGCCGTCGCGAGGCCGAGATGCCGCACTTGAGGGTCCGCAAACACTTCATCCATTTTGTAGATTGGGCCGCAGGGCACCCCCGCCGCATTCAGGAGCGTGACAAGTTCGGCCGATGCCCACGTTACGGTGCGCGCACTAATGGCGGCATTCAACGCCACGCGATGCTGTGAACGCAGCGCCGAAGTGGCGAAATCGCGATGCGTTATCAGTTCCGGCGCGCCAAGCGCATGACACAGTCGCCCATAGATAGTCGCACCACTGGCCGCGATATTGACGAAGCCGTCGGCCGTCGGATACACACTGGTCGGCATGGAAGTGGGATGATCATTGCCGGCCTGGCCGGGGACTTCGCCGTCGACCAGCCAGCGCGCGGCCTGAAAATCCATCATGCCGACCATCGCCGCGAGCAACGAGGTGGTAACCCATTGCCCGCGCCCGGACTGCGTGCGTTCCGCGAGCGCGATCAAAACGCCGAGTGCGGCGAACAGGCCCGCGCTCATGTCGGCAATCGCCGTGCCCGCGCGCAGCGGCCCCTGCCCCGGCTGGCCGGTGGTCCACATAAGACCGCCCATGCCCTGCGCGATCTGATCGAAGCCCGCACGGTCGCGATAAGGGCCGTCTTCGCCGAAGCCCGAAATGCTGGCGTAGATAAGGCGCGGATTCTCCGCCGCCAACGTGGCGTAATCGATCCCGAGCCGCTGCTTCACTGCAGGCCTGTAGTTCTCCACCAGCACATCGGCAGTGCTGATGAGTTTTTTGAACAACGCGAGGCCGCGCGGATCTTTCAGATTCAGGGTAAGTGAACGCTTATTACGATGCAGATTCTGAAAATCTCCGCCATCGCGCGGGCCGAAACCGTCGTCACCCTCCGTCGGCTGTTCGACTTTGATCACATCCGCGCCCCAATCGGCAAACTGGCGCACGCAGGTCGGTCCCGAGCGCAGGCGGGTGAGATCGATCACGCGCAGATGCGCAAGCGCGCCAGCGTTCAGCATGCGGCGCGGCGCGGCCAGCGGCCGCTCTCCACCTGCTGAAGAAACTGCTCGACCAAGTAATTGAACAGGGCCGGTTCTTCAAGGTTCAGCACATGCCCACTATTTGGCAGCACTGCCAGCGCCGCTGCGGGCAGGGTGCGCTTCAGCATCAGCCCGGGGTCTAGCGTGGGCTCGTCTTCGTCGCCGGCAATGATCAAGGTTGGTGTGGTAGTGGTGCGTAGCGCGTCGGTGAGTTGGTACAGCGATGGTCGCCGCCCCTGGTAACCGGCCATGGTGTTTGCGGAGCCGAGGTCGGAATGATCGGCGAAGATGCGAATGAATTCGGCAAAGCCCCGCGGATCTTTGATCTGCAACTGCACTCGCCCCGGTCCGTGGCCATAAGTCGCCGCGAAATGTGCCATGCCACGGGTGCGGATTATCTCGGCGTTGTCCCGCGCATGCGCCTGAAAATCGGCGTAGCCCGCGGGCTGCGCGCCATAGCCACAGCCGGCAACCACCAGCGACAACGCCCGCTCACCGTACTGCATCCCAAAATGCAACGTGGCAAACGCACCCATTGAGAGACCGACGATGTGCGCACGGGCGAGACCGAGTCCCTCGAGCACCGCGAGAATGTCGTCGCGCGCGTGGTCCTGCGAATAGCTGTCAACGGTGGGCGGCACCGCCGATGGCGGATAACCCCGCGCATTAAAAGTAATGCAGCGATAGCGCCGCGCGAAATGCCGCACCTGCGGCTCCCAGCTGCGATAGTCACCGGCGAACTCGTGCACGAACACGATGGGCGTCCCCGCGCCGGTGTCTTCGTAATAGAGCTCGACCCCGTCGGGGGTAATCATCGTGGCCATCTCATCGCCCCCCGCTTTTAATCCAGGGACAGTTTACTGGTTTTATGCCTAGGCTCGGCACAATCAGGGAGGAATGCGTAAAATCGCGCTGAGCTTTTCGACCACACCAGCTTTGATGCACAAGGAGGTGCCACATGGCCAGAATCGGACGGGTCGTCGTGCCCGGCTTTCCCCACCACGTCACGCAACGCGGGAATCGACGGCAACCCACGTTCTTCAGTGATTCGGACTACCGCCACTACCTCGATTTGCTGCGCAAATTCACCACCGAGACAGCGACCTCAGTCTGGGCTTATTGCCTAATGCCGAATCACGTCCACCTGGTACTTGTCCCGAGCTGCGAGGATGGGCTCAGAGCTGTGCTAAGCGAAGTGCATCGACGCTATACGACGGCGATTAATTTTCGCGAGGGCTGGCGCGGACACTTATGGCAGGAGCGATTTCATTCCGTGGTGATGGATGAATCACACACCGTCGCCGCGATCCATTACGTCGAGTGGAATCCAGTGGTCGCCGGGCTTAGCCCGCACCCCGAAGAATGGCCATGGTCGAGTGCCCGCGCGCGCTTGAGCGAGACTGGCGACGGCATTGTGAGTCAAAATTTCCCTCGCGAATGGATTCGTGATTGGCGCTCGCCGCGCACCGCAGACAGCGACGCAGAACAACGCCTTTCTTTAAGGAGACATACCCGCACCGGCCGTCCACTAGGGACGCCAGCGTTCATCAATAAAATTGAACTACTCACGGGTAGCTCGCTAGCGCCAGGCAAGTCCGGGCGACCGCGCAAGAATGAACCAAACATTTGGTCGGAGTAGGCCTCTGCCGCAGAAGGGTAATGAGTAAACTGTCCCTGGGTTTGCACTGGGTTTGCACATGACCCCTCGTTAGCGGGTTGGCCAGACTGGCTAAGTGCGCTAGCATCCTGCCACGTGTCCTTAGCGGGGTTGCAGTCATGCAGGTCAATATTCTTGAGGCCAAGAATCAGCTTTCCAAATTGGTGAAAGCCGCAACGGCTGGCGAGGACGTGGTGATCGCGAGCAACGGCACGCCCCTCGTGCGGTTGGTCCCCATCACTAACCCGCGTGGGCTCCTCGCCTGGGGTCAGTTGCGCAAGTATCGGGCAAGCATCGATGCCGCGTTTTCGAGTGACGTGGAGAGCGAAGTGGAACGTCTGCTGACGGGGCGTAAATGAAGTTATTGCTCGATACGCAAGTCACGCTGTGGTGGCTCACTGGCAGTAATCGACTGAAGCCGCGCGTGAAACGTCAGATTATGGAAGCTGCTTGTTATCTGTCGGTCGCCAGCCTCTGGGAAGTGGCGATTAAATTCCAAATCGGCAAGCTCCCGGTTCCGCCAGAAACGTACCAACTTGAGATGCTCAATGCGGGGGTGACTCTGCTTCCTATTTTGGACGCCCATGTATTGGCGCTCAGCCAGAATGATCCGAGTCATCGCGATCCTTTCGATAATCTCCTATTGGCCGTCGCACGTGCTGAGCAATTGAAGTTGCTAACGTGCGACGCGCAGTTGCTGGCAGTTGGTGCTGGCGTGACGTTAAATGCAGGTTAGGAAATTCTGCGCCGATGTTTCCCTGCGAAACCTACCCCTCCCTCGGCTCCATAAAGCCGGATGAATCACCAAGCGTTGCTCGGAGCAATCATCTATACGTCGGAGGTTGGAGTTCGCCTCGCTCTCCCCAACCAGCCCTTGCAACCGATCAACTTGTCGAACTAAGCTGGTGACTATCAGAATGGTCATCAGGTGTTCATCATGTCACTGCACAGCATCGCCGAAGCCAAAGCTCACCTTTCGGAACTCCTCAAGCGAGCTGAAGCCGGCGAAGAAATTGTGATTACCCGGCGAGGCGAAGCGGTAGCCAGGCTGGCGCCTGTAGCAGCCGAGCGAAAACCGGCCGACTGGGCGCGAATCGATCTGCTACGCAACAGCACGCCCCAGATGAAAACGAACTCGGCCGAAATTGTGCGGACCCTGCGCGAAGATCGCTATTAATGCACTACCTCGATACCGCTATTTTTCTTAGTGTCCACTACGCCGAAATCACCTCAAAAGCTATTAGCGCTTGGCTGAAGAGAAATTCTGAGCCACTGGCCGCTAGTGCTTGGACACTGACCGAATGCGCGAGTGCAAGCGGAATTCGCGTCCGACGTGGCGACATCTCCGCAACCCTTGCCACCACGCTGCTCGATAGCATCCAGCAGCTCATCCATGAGAGTTGCCTGCTCCTACCCGTTCAGCAGGAAGATTACGTACAGGCCACACGTTGGCTCACAAATTTCAAGCTGGGGCTCCGTGCCGGTGACGCGTTGCATCTCGCCATCACGCAGCGTCACGGCGCAACTCTCGTCAGTTACGATTCGGCATTGCTGCGCGCGGCGCGAACGTTAAGGATACCGACTATCAACCCGTTGAAGCTTGGAAAATAAAGCCCCACATGGTGGGGAAGAAAATGGCACGCAGAAAGCCGCGTACGAACAAGATGCAGACCAACGCTAGATACAAACTGTAGGCTGGGATGAGCAACGCGAACCCGAGCGTTGCGAAACCGCACGACACGAGCGCCGGATGTTGGGGCTCGCTTCGCTGACGCCAACCAGTCCATCAACGCTGATCGATCCTAGGCAGGAAGTTAATGGCTGAAAGCAAAAATACCGCGGCCGCTTACGCCACCCTCGAGCGCGAACTCGCTGAAGCGCGCGCCTTCCAGACCGCGACCGCGGATCTCCTGCGAATTGTCAAACGCCCCGCTACGGATCCCCAGCAAGTATTCGAGGCGATTGTCGATACCTGCCATCGGTTGTTCGCCGCCGACAACGCCGGTCTTTGGCTATTACGGGACGACGGGCAGGTCGAACTCGTCACCCACCGTGGCAATCTTTATCCTTCGGTCAGCGTCGGTGATCTCCCTACTTTAGCGCCGGTAGAGACCACGGCCACCGGCCTCGCCATGCAACGCGGCGAGACCTTGCATTACCCCGAAATTAACGCCGAGACCAAGGGCCCGCCCTCGTTGCGCGCGTGGTATGACAGCATCGGCCCCTATTCGTTGGTCATCGCGCCGATGCTCAACGAGGGCCGTGGTATCGGATCGCTCGTACTTTCGCGCCAACCCGCGCGCGCCTTCACCGATCCGGAAATTTCGCTTCTGCAGACTTTCGCCGACCAAGCCGTGATGGCCATCGAGAACGCGCGCCTGTTCAACGAGACCCGCGAAGCGCTGGAGCGCCAGACCGCGACGGCTGAAATCCTGCAGGTGATCAGCAGTTCGCCGACCGACGTGAAGCCGGTGTTCGATGCGATCGCGGAACGCGCGGCGGCCTTGTGCAAGGCGGACACCGCGGCCTCTTTCCGCTTCGACGGTGAACTGCTTCACGTCGTCGGAACTGCCGGTATGTTGCGTGAAATAGACGACACGTTTCGGGCCAACTTCCCCCGCAAACCCGATCGCAGCACGGTGGTTGGGCGCGTATTCGAGGAACTGGCCCTGGTGCATGTGCCGGACGTGCTCGTCGACTCCGAACATTTACTCAAGAATAGCGCCTCCGCCTCTGGCGCGCGCAGCGTACTGGCAGTGCCGATGTTGCGCGCTGGCCAAATCCTCGGCGCAATCGGCGTCACTCGCGTCACGCCGGGATTGTTTCCGGAACCGCTCGTTAAGCTGCTGCAGACTTTTGCCGATCAAGCCGTGATCGCGATCCAGAACGTACGGATGTTCAACGAAACCCGCGAAGCACTGGAACAACAAACCGCCAGCGCTGAAGTGTTGCGCGTGATCTCAAGTTCGGTCGCCGATACTGCGCCAGTGTTCGAGAAAATCCTCGATAGCTGCGAAGCACTATTCGATGCCAAAGATATCGCGATTATTCTTGTGCACGAAGATGAGCAAGCGTATGTCGACTTCTGCCGTGGCGAGCAGACACAAATCGCCAAGCGCTTCTACCCGCGGCCTCTGTCGGGAACTATCACCGGGAAAGCGATTCTCGAACGCCGGACGATTCACATTTCAAATTCTGGTGAGGCTCTCGCGACACTGCCGGATTCGCTGCGCACGGTGCATGAGCGTATCGGCAGTTATTCGCATCTTACGGCCCCGCTTTTGCGCGACGGGCGCGGCATCGGCGCCATTGCCCTGATGCGCGTGCCACCGAAGCCCTTCAGCGATAAAGAAATCGCGCTCCTTAGCACCTTTGCTGATCAATCCGTAATAGCGATCGAGAACGCGCGCCTGTTCCGCGAGACGCAAGAAGCACTCGAGCGCCAAACCGCCACGTCGGAAATCCTGCAGGTCATCAGCGAATCACCCACGGACGTGCAGCCGGTGTTTGATGCCATCGTCGAGCGGGCAATGTACCTGTGCGGTGCGCAGATCGGGGCGATGACGCGTTTCGACGGCGAGCTACTGCATATGGCGGTGGTGCGGGGCTTGTCGCCGCAAGGCACCGCCGCGTTCTACGCGGCGTTCCCACAGAAACCTGGCTCAAAGCATTTGAGCGCGCGCGCGGTGCTGGCGCGTGCGCCCGTACAGATCCCGGATCTGCGCGCCGAACCGGGCTACGACGCCGCGACGGTCTTCCAGGGCGAAGACCAAATGGGCGGTGCGCTATCGGTACCGCTGATGCGTGAGGGACAATGCATCGGCTCCATTTCGGTGGGCCGCCGTGAGACGGGTCTTTTCCCGGGCAAACTCGTCACCCAGCTGCAAACCTTCGCCGCCCAGGCCGTCATCGCCATCGAGAACGTGCGCCTGTTCAACGAGACGAAGGAAGCGCTCGAACAGCAAACCGCGAGCGCTGAAGTACTGCGCGTGATCAGCAGTTCGATTGCTGATACCGCGCCGGTGTTCGAGAAGATACTTGATAGCTGCGAAGCACTATTTACCATCGAGGACATCGCCATCGCGCTGGTACACGACGATGGGCAACTCTACTTCGACGCCGTGCGCGGAGAGCGGGCGAAGGGGGTCGCCCGCTCCTATCCGAAGCCCTTAGCGGAAACGGGAACCGCGCGCGCGATTCTCGAACGCCGGACGATTCATCATCCGGATACCGGCGCCGTGGTTGACGACTTGCCGCCCGCGATCCGCTCGGCGCACGAGCGCATAGGCAACTATTCGGTCGTTATTGCGCCGCTGCT
>JANOVQ010000662.1:0-2441 GCA_031417495.1 Pseudomonadota bacterium
GCAGCCGCGCATGGTGGTGCAGGCGACTGGGATGTACTACACCACCGCAGATGGCCGGCAACTGCTCGATGGACTGTCGGGTTTATGGTGCAGCAACGCGGGGCATCGGCATCCGAAGATTGTCGAGGCCGTAAAGCAGCAACTCGATGTCCTCGATTACGCGCCGCCCTTTCAAACCGGCCACCCCAAGGCCTTCGAACTCGCGAATGCACTGACCTCGGCCACCGGTCATGGCTTCGCGCACGCGTTCTTCACTAACTCCGGCTCAGAAGCGGTGTATACCGCGCTCAAGATCGCGCTCGCCTATCACAAGGGGCGGGGTGAGGGCGGTCGCTTTCGCCTGATCGGTCGCGCCAAGGGCTATCACGGGGTCGGCTTCGGTGGCATTTCGGTGGGTGGCATGGTCGCCAATCGCAAGGCCTTCGCGAGCGCCCTGCTGCCCGGCGTCGATCATCTCCCGCATACGCACGATTTAGCGCAGATGGCGTATTCGCGTGGGCAACCTGCGTGGGGCGCACACCTCGCGGACGAACTCGAGCGACTGGTCCAATTGCACGATGCCTCCACGATCGCCGCCGTGATCGTCGAACCGATGCAAGGATCCGCCGGCGTGATCGTGCCGCCGGTAGGCTATCTTGAGCGCCTGCGGGAACTGTGTACCCGGCACGGCATCTTGCTGATCTTCGATGAAGTGATCACGGGCTTCGGGCGCATTGGTCCCCTCTTCTCGGCCGATCGCTTTGGCGTAGTGCCCGATATCATCACCTTCGCCAAAGGGATCACCAGCGGGGTGGTGCCGCTAGGGGGTGCGCTCGTGCAAAAGAGCGTGTTTGAGGCGTTCATGCACGGCCCCGAACATCTCGTCGAGTTCTTCCACGGCTATACCTATTCCGGGCATCCCTTGGGCTGCGCGGCCGCCCTCGCCGCGCTGGAAGTTTATCGCGCTGAGGGCTTGTTCGCGCGCGCGACAGCGCTAGCACCCGTCCTCGAGGACGCCATGCATTCTCTACGCGGCGAACCGCATGTCATCGACGTGCGTAATTTAGGCCTGGCCGCAGCGGTCGAATTCGAACCGCGGGCGGGTGCGCCATCCATGCGCGCGATGGAAATTTTCCATCATTGCTTTGATCATGGCGCGATGGTGCGCTATGCGGGCGATACGATTGCGCTCGGGCCCGCCTTGATCATTTCCGAAACCGAGATTGCACAGCTGGTGGATCTGGTGAGGCAGGCGATTCGGGCGGTCCCGTGACGCGCAAGAATTGCCACAGAGAACACCATCAGTGCTCGTCATCCCGGGCGACGACCCGGGATCCAGGGGCGCATGGTGTTCTATAGGGATCCCGGATAAGCGCTGCGCACTTTCCGGGATGACGACGTTCAGCGTCGGCGCCATTCTGAATTTCTTCGAATCAAGTAAAGGAAGTCCGCTATGAGGTATTGCCCCCAGTGTGCACAACCGCTCCGGCGCCTCGAAGTCGGTGGCAAGGCACGTGACACCTGTATGGATAACCGCTGCGGTTTTGTGAACTGGAATAACCCAGTGCCAGTGGTCGGCGGCGTCGTGGAATGGAATGATCAGGTGATCCTGGTCCGCAATGTGGGGTGGCCCACGAATTGGTATGGTTTGGTGACGGGCTTCCTCGAAGCCGGCGAGATGCCGGAAGAAGCCATCATGCGTGAGGTGAAAGAAGAAATCGGCCTCGACGCCGAGTTGAAATCTTTCATCGGCATGTATGAGTTCTATCGCAAGAACCAACTGCTGATCTGCTATCACCTCACAGTGAATTCAGGCGACGTGCGCATCCCGCCCGATGAAATTGCCGACTACAAATGGGTACCGATCGCGACCGTGCAACCCTGGACTGCCGGCACTGGCCGAGCATTACGCGATTGGTTGCGAACTCGCGGCATCGAACGCAACATGCGCGATTTTGGCGAGATCAACAATTAGGTTTTCCATTCCACCTCGAGCATCGCCGTTCTTCTTGAGGTTGGCTTCAGCCGCGCTGCGAACGAGCCCGCGCCGCCGGCACCGGATCAAACCCGGACGTCCCCCAGGGATGGCAGCGGGCAATTCGCTTTAAGGTAAGCCAGGTCCCGCGCGCGGGGCCATGGATATCCAACGCTTCGAGGCAATACTCGGAACAACTTGGCAGATGCCGACAGCTCGGCCCGAGCCACGGCGAGACGGTGTAGCGGTAGAGGTGAACCAGTGCTTTAAGCAGGCGTGAAATCACCGGCCGTGTGGCTCACACAGAAGCGTGGGCCGGCTCGCTCGACTGGTCAGCTTTCGTATAACGTTGGCTGCAGTAATAGCAATCGACACTCTCGTTGCCCTCGAACTGCAGATACACCAATGGATGGCCGAGGGCACCGCCACCGCCATCGCAAGCCACCGTCTCCTCAGAGCTTTTTACGCGAATGATCTTGCTAGGCTG
>JANOVQ010000663.1:0-4505 GCA_031417495.1 Pseudomonadota bacterium
GCCTTTTTAGGATCTCAACGTGGTGCATGAATTAAACCCACAACTTCTGCACGCGACGCTTGCCGTACAGCAAGTTAACGACCGCGCGGGTCCCTGTGATGGCGGTGAACATGGAGGTCGCGATACCGAGCGATAGCGTGATCGCAAAACCCTTCACCGGTCCGGAGCCGAATCCGAACAACACCAGGGCCGCGATCAGCGTAGTGACATTGGAATCGAGAATCGTATCGAACGCGCGATCATAGCCGGCATAGATCGCCGCCTGGGGCGTTTTGCCGAGGCGCAGTTCTTCGCGGATACGCTCAAAGATTAACACGTTGGCATCAACCGCCATGCCAACTGTGAGCAATATCCCCGCGATGCCGGGCAAGGTGAGCGTGGCCTGCAGCATCGAGAGCAAGGCGACCAGCAGCACGACATTTGCCGTTAGGGCCAAATTCGCAATGAGGCCGAAGGTTTTGTAGTACAGCGCCATGAAGAGCATGACGGCGATGAAACCAGCGACGCAGGAACGCAGCCCACGGTCAATGTTGTCCTGACCGAGGCTCGGTCCAATCGTGCGTTCTTCAATGATCTCCATCGGTGCCGCGAGCGCGCCGGCCCGCAACAGCAACGCCAGGGTGCGCGCTTCATCCGGCGTATCGAGCCCGGTAATCTGGAAGCGTTTCGAGAGCTCGTCGCGAATGGTCGCCACATTGATGACTTCCTCCACCGGCTTGCCCTGCTGCTGCTCGATGAAGACTACTGCCATGGGCTTGCCGATTTCCTCGCGCGTCGCCCGACTGAAGCGGCGCGCGCCCTTGGCGTCGA
This sequence comes from Pseudomonadota bacterium, assembly GCA_031417495.1. Classification (GTDB taxonomy): domain Bacteria; phylum Pseudomonadota; class Gammaproteobacteria; genus CAIKBL01. Next base: position 811 of record JANOVQ010000663.1, read on the forward strand.
GCGTGATGAACACCGCCGGGGAGCCAGTTTGCTGCTCCAAGCCCGAATCGCCATTGATGATCGATTCGCCAGTCAACATCACGCGCTTCTCGAGCAGAATCGGTCCACCGCCGCGCCGTTGATAAAGCTTCGAACCGACTGGCACCCGCCCCGCTGCTGCAGCCTCGACATCGCCGTCGGTATCGACCATGCGGAACTCAAGCGTCGCCGTCGCCCCCAGCAGCTTCTTAGCCTCGGCGGTATCTTCGACCCCGGGCAGCTGCACCACGATGCGCGAATCGCCTTGCTGTTGGATGACGGGCTCGGCGACGCCAAACTCGTTAATGCGATTGCGTAAGGTGGTTAAGTTCTGCTTGATCGCGGTTTTGCGGGTTTCGGTCACGAACTGCGGTTCGGGTTGCAGCAGCACCGCAAATTCATTCGCCGCGCCGCTCTCCGTGAGCGCCAGATCGTCGAAGTCGCGCGCCAATAACTCACTGCCATGCGTTTTGGCTTCTGCATTGAGAAACTTCACGCTGACCCCACCAGAGGGGCCGCGTGTGACGGTACGAAAGCGAATTTTCTCTTCGCGGAAGGCCGTCCGGAGTTCGGAAATAAAGCGATCCTCGAGTTGCTTCTGCACGGTGTCGGTATCTACCTGCATTAGGAAATGCACGCCGCCACGCAGGTCGAGCCCCATGAACATAGGTTTGCCGCCGAGACTACGCAACCAGTCGGGGGTGGCTGGCGCAAGATTTAACGCGACAAGATATTGCTTGGGATCGAGTGCGGCACTGACCACGGGCAAGCCCGCCGTGCGGGCTTCGTCGCTGACGAAGCGGATCAGAATGCGGTTTGCCGAATGTTCGCTTGAGATGACGCCAACCTTGGCTTGGGCCAGCGCGTCAGTGAGGGTCTTTTGCACGTGATCGTCGATCGGGGCCGAATGACGCGGCAGGATTTGGAGCGCCGGGTCTCGGCCGTAGAGGTTGGGCAGTGCGTAGAGCACGCCTAACACGAGCACAGCCAGCACCAACAGGTAACGCCATAGGGGATATTGATTCATCGCGCGTAAAGTCCAGCGAGCCGGGAGAATCGGCTAGATATCTTTGAGAGTGCCTTTGGGAAGGATGGACGAGACGGCGGGGCGTTGAATTTTGACCTCGACCCCCTTCGCCACTTCTAACTTGACATAAACATCGCCGACGTCGCTAACCCGGCCCAGAAGCCCACCACTGGTCACGACTTCATCGCCTTTCTGGATCCCCTGAATCAGTTTCGAGTGCTCCTTCTGACGCTTCATCTGGGGGCGAATAAGAAAGAAGTAGAAAGCGACGAACAGCAGCGCCAAGGGCAGGAAGCCCATGAGCCCACCCTGCGTGGACGGGCCTGCGGTTTGCGCGATCGCATCGTTGATCAAGAAGTTCATAAAGTCCCCTAGCCAAATCGGCGCGTATTATTGCACAGGCAGTCGTGCCGGCTCACCCTTCTTCCTCGCGGCCCCAACGGGCCAGAAAGTCTTCCGCAAATTCTGCGCAGCGCCGGGCCAGAATTGCGGCGCGCAAATCCCGCATCAATTTCAGGTAGTACGCCAGGTTATGCAGGGTATTCAGGCGGGCCCCCAAGATTTCGTTCTGCTTATCTAGATGATGCAGATATGCCCGCGAATAGTGGCGGCAAGTCGCGCAGGCGCACTCTGGATCGAGTGGCGATTGTGACGCGCGGTGGCGCTGATTGCGGATTTTGACGATGCCTCGGGACGTAAACAGATACCCGTTGCGGGCGTTGCGGGTGGGCATCACGCAGTCAAACATGTCCACGCCACGAGCTACCGCCGCCACCAGGTCCGCCGGGGTGCCCACCCCCATCAGGTAGCGGGGCCGATCGGGGGGCAACAAATTCGCGGTATAGGCGGTCATCGCATAGAGATCTTCTTTCGGTTCACCCACCGAAAGACCGCCGATCGCATAGCCATCGAATCCCATGTCAACGAGGGCGGCCGCCGAGTGGCCGCGCAGTGCAGGGTGCACCCCGCCCTGCACAATGCCAAACAGGGCCGCTGGATTGTCGCCGTGCGCCGCCTTGCTGCGCGCGGCCCAGCGTAACGACAATTCCATCGACTCGCGGGCCACCGCCAAGGTGGCAGGATACGGCGTACATTCATCGAAGATCATCGCGATATCGGCCCCCAGCGCGCGCTGAACTTCGAGCGAGCGTTCGGGCGAGAGGAACACTTTGTCGCCGTTGATCGGCGAGCGAAAGGTCACGCCTTCTTCGGCAACCTTGCGCAAGTTGCCGAGACTGAAAACCTGAAAGCCCCCGGAATCGGTCAGGATCGGCCGTTGCCAATGCATGAAACCATGCAGGCTGCCGTGGGCTTCGATAATTTCGGTACCCGGACGCAACATTAAATGATAGGTATTGCCGAGGATAATCTGCGCGCCCACGGACTCCAGCTCCTCCGGGGTCATGGCCTTGACCGTGCCGTAGGTGCCAACCGGCATGAAGATTGGGGTCTCGATGATGCCCCGAGGCAAGCTCAAGCGTCCTGCGCGCGCGGCACCGTCAGTGGCTTGGAGTTCGAATTGCACGGCGCTGAAGGGTCCGCTGGTAAGTTCGCTGATCGGGCGCCTAAGGCGCGGCGCCGGAGTCTAGCAGGAACGAACCGCCGAGAAAGCCGCGCTTAAGTCCCCACTCGACTCATCGGTGCCGCCGTCAGCCACATCGCATCTCCGTAGCTGAAAAAGCGATAGCGTGCTACCACCGCGTGACGATAAGCCGCCATCACTGGCGCATGGCCGCCCAACGTTGCCACCAACATCAATAAAGTGGATTCGGGCAAATGGAAGTTGGTGAAGAGGCAGTCAACCACCCGAAAGTGGTACCCGGGCGTGATGAACAGGCGGGTGTCGCCGACGTAAGGTGCCAAGGTTCCGCTGTGCGCCGCCGTTTCCAGGGCACGCACCGAAGTCGTACCGATCGCGATCACCCGCCCCCCCCGTTGGCGGGTCGCGGCGACCGCCGCCACGGTCTCGCTGCCCACCGCTAACCATTCGGCATGCATTTGATGGGACGTGATGTCGTCAGTGCGGACTGGCTGAAAGGTACCGGCGCCGACATGCAGGGTGACCAAGGTCTGGTGCGCGCCACGCGCCGTCAGTGCATCCAGCAAAGTCTGATCGAAGTGCAGACCCGCGGTGGGCGCAGCGACCGCGCCTGGTTGGCGCGCGTACACCGTCTGGTAACGTTCCCGATCAGCCGCATCGTCCGCCCGTGTGATGTATGGCGGCAGGGGGACATGGCCATGCGCTTCCAGCACGCTGGCGAGCGATGCGCCGTCCACGGTTTCGACGGTGTACAGCCCAAGCGGGGACTTTTCGAGCACCCGCAAGGATTGCCCACCGAGATGCAGACGCGCGCCCGGCTTGGGCGATTTGCTGGCCCGAATATGCGCCAGCGCCTGGCTTGGCGAGATTAGCCGCTCAATGAGCAATTCCGCGCGACCGCCGGTGTCTTTGTGTGCATAAAGGCGAGCGGGGACTACCCGCGTGTCGTTCATCACGAGCAGATCACCGGGCCGCACCAGGTCAACGAGATCGCGCACTGCGCGGTCCACTAGCGCGCCCGTGGTGCCGTCCAAAGTCAACAAGCGCGCCGCCGAGCGCACAGCCAACGGACGCTGCGCGATCAAGTCAGAAGGAAGGTCGTAATGAAAG
>JANOVQ010000664.1:0-5353 GCA_031417495.1 Pseudomonadota bacterium
TGGTCGATTCGCTGGTTACGATCGCGCGCGTGCCATCAGGTGAGATAGCCACCCCTTCCGGTTCAATTCCCACTTTAATCTCGGCCACCAACTTGCCAGTTTTCGGATCGAACACCGAGGCTTTGGCGTCCTCTTCGTTGGAGATATACAGATTGCCGTTCGGATGCACCGCGAAGGTTTCAGGATCCTCGCCGCTGGGAAAGGTGCGCAGAATCTTCAGGGTGTCGGGGTCAATGACTGCGATCACGCTGTCGCCGCTGACCGCTACGTAAATCTCGCGACCGTCTGGGGCAATGCCGATCCCGCGCGGGCGTTTGCCGATGTTGATCGTGGCGGTAACCCGGTTGGTCGCCGCATCGATCACCGACACGCTGTTGCCCATTTCATTGGTCACGAACACAAGCGGTGTGGCAGTCGCCGAGAGTCCACACAACAAAGCAAGGCTGAACAAGAGAATTTTCATGTAGAAATCTTTCGCTAACAAATTTTTCTGGGAATTATTTCGCGCATTCGGGACGGCCGAGACTGTCGAGATCTTCAGCTTCGGCCACCCCACGGACCGGCGCTTCGCCGATCACCTTGTCGTCGGCAATCAGCAGCAAAGGCTGGCGCAGTTGGCCGTCGGGACGAAAGCTCATGTCCACGCCTTTTTGGCCATCGAAGGCCAGTTTGGTGCGCAACGCTTCAAGCAGCACTGCAGGCTCAGCAGAAGCTTCACGAGCGACCGTATCCGACAACAACTTAACTGCCGCCCAACCGGCCCAGGCCTGATCATCCATGGCGTGAGCAAAGGTACTTCGATAACGCTTATTAAGCTGGGCTGCGGCGTATTTCTCTAAACTTGCATGCCACGCCCGCGCGATGACCCCTGCGGCGGTGGGGTTGGCGGTTTGCCACTGGGCCACCGCCGCCGCTTGCATCTCGGCGCTCGGCAGCACAAAGAACAGATTCGCGCGACATTCGCGCCGCAGCGCATCCTCCGTCAGCGACACATTCAGAATCGGCAGGTCGGGATTGGCGGCCGCCAATTTCCGCAGTCCAGTGGGGTCCACCGCAGCGATGACCGCCGCGGCCGTGAGCGGAGTCGCGCTTGGCGTCGCTTGCACGGCAAGCGTGTAATGTTGACCTAGGAATTCGCCCTGCGCCTGGGCTTCGGCCAGGCCCTGCTGCGCGCCGCGATAGGCCGAAGATTCCACCGGACCCACGAACAATAAAGTGATCTCGGTGACCTGCGCCAGGCTCGGCCGTGCCAGACACATCAGCAAAGTGCCGACCGGCAGCCAACTGTTCTTGAACAAAGGCGTTCGTTTCAATCTCGATGCTCCTCACTGCGCAGTGAACCACTCTCTTGGACAGCACATCGTAACGAAGTTCGGCTGCTGACTCGTACAGAATTACTCCTGCGGTGTGCAGCCCAGCGCGGGAGGCCTACGCTGCGCCCGGCAGCTGCGGTGCCGGACGCGCTGATGGACTGGTTTTTTGAGGGTGATCTCGCTAGGCTGCGTTCACTCGTTAGTACAACTAGATTTCACCAACTCCAGGGGAGACGTCGATGCACAAAGCTTTGCAGCTTGAGCCGGAAAAATGCACCGGGTGCTTACAGTGCGAAATGGCTTGCTCATACGAAAACGAGCAGGTCTTCAACCCCAGTAAATCCCGTATCAAAGTCTTTACCTTCCATGATGAGGGTCGCTTCGCGCCCTATACCTGTTCGCAATGTACTGAAGCCTGGTGCCTGCACGCTTGCCCAGTCGAAGCGATTGTGATCAACCAGCAGACGGGCGCCAAAGAGGTGATCGATGACATCTGCGTGGGCTGCAAGGTTTGCACCATTGCGTGCCCCTTTGGCACGGTCAACTACAACTCGGATTCCGGCAAGGTGATTAAATGCGACCTGTGCGGAGGCGAACCAGCCTGCGCTGAGGCCTGCCCAACGGGCGCGATTACCTATGTCGATGCCGACCACACTGGGCTGGCGCGCATGAAAGCTCACGCGAGTCAGTCGATCCCCAAAGCCTAAGGAGCACAACGCCATGGCTTGGACTAAGCAAATACTGCGGGTGAATCTAACCGCAGGCACCTGCAAAACAGAACCCCTGAATATGGACTGGGCGTTGAAGTATCTCGGGCAGCGCGGCCTTGCCTCCAAATACCTCGCGACAGAGATCGATCCTAAAGTCGATGCGCTATCCCCCGGCAACAAGCTGATCATGGCGACCGGTCCCTTAACCGGCACCATGGCGGCCACCGGCGGACGCTACTCGGTGATTACCAAAAGTCCCCTGACCGGCGCCATCGCCTGCTCGAACTCGGGCGGCTTTATCGGCAATGAGATCAAGAACGCCGGCTTCGACATGATCATCTTCGAAGGCAAGGCCCCAACCCCCGTTTATCTCTATCTCGAGAACGACCGCGCTGAACTGCTATCTGCCGCCGAGCTCTGGGGCAAGTCCGTGTGGGAGGCTGACCGCCTGTTGCATAACATGCATCAAGATCCTTTGCTCCGGATCGCAGGAGTCGGGCGTGCGGCCGAACAAGGTTGCCTGTACGCGGGGGTGGTAAACGACCTTCATCGAGCCGCCGGACGCTCTGGTGTCGGCACCGTAATGGCCTCCAAGAATCTAAAAGCGGTGGCGGTGCGTGGCACCAAGGGCGTCGGCAATATCCGTGATCCTAAACAGTTCTTCAAAGCGACCCAGGCCGGTAAACAAGTGCTGGCCGGCAATCCGGTCACCGGCGAAGGCTTGCCGAAGATGGGCACCCAGGTGCTCATGAATGTGATCAACGAAGTGGGCGCGATGCCGACCCGCAATATGCGCGAAGTGCAATTCGAGGGCGCTAATCGGATTTCTGCCGAAGCCATGCACATTCCGCGCGAGAGCGATGGCAAACCGAACCTCACCACTAACGCCGCCTGCTTCGGCTGCACCATCGCCTGCGGCCGCATCTCGACCATCGATCCCAAGCACTACACTATCGTTAACAAGCCCGAGTACATGGGCGCGAGCGGTGGCTTGGAATATGAAGCCGCATGGGCGCTCGGCTCCGCGACTGGCGTTGACGACCTCGACGCGCTGACGTATGCGAATTTCCTGTGCAACGAAGACGGCTACGACCCGATCTCGTTCGGGTCGACCGTGGCCGCGGCGATGGAGCTCTATGAAATCGGCGCCTTGACCAAGGCCCATACCGGTGGTCTCGAAATGCGCTTTGGTTCGGCCGAGGCGCTAACCCGCGCGGCAGAGCTAGTGTCTAAAGGCGAAGGCTTTGGGCGCGATCTCGGGCTCGGTTCCAAACGGTTGTGCGAAAAATACGGTCATCCGGATCTCTCGATGACCGTTAAGGGGCAGGAATTCCCGGCCTACGATCCGCGCGGCATTCAGGGCATGGGCCTGGCCTATGCCACTTCAAACCGCGGTGCCTGCCATCTGCGCGGCTACACAGTGTCGTCAGAAATCCTTGGCGTGCCAATCAAAACGGATCCCTTGGAGACTACCGGCAAGCCGGAATTGGTGAAGGCGTTTCAAGACGCCACGGCGGCGGTCGATTCCGCCGGCTTATGCGTGTTCACCACCTTTGCGTGGACTTTGGAAGACATTGCGCCACAGATCGATGCCGCCTGCGATGGTGGTTGGACGCCGGAGAAGATGTTGGAAGCGGGCGAGCGAATTTGGAATCTGGAACGCCAGTTTAATCTTGATGCAGGTTTGACTAAGGCCGACGACACGCTGCCGAAGCGGCTGCTTAAAGAAGCCGCCAAGACTGGACCCGCCAAAGGCAAGGTCAACGATCTGCACCTGATGCTTCCGCATTACTACGATATCCGGGGCTGGAACACCGATGGCGTACCCACGGCGGAAACCCTCAAACGACTGGCGCTTTAGGAGTCTTCGCTATGAAACACGTCATCATTGGCGCTGGACCGTCCGGCGTCGTCGCCGCCGAAGCTTTGCGCAAGTTACAGCCGGAGGCCGAAATCACCTTGGTCGGCGAGGAGCCGGAACCACCCTATTCGCGCATGGCGTTACCTTATTTCTTGATCAAGCAGATCAAGGAAGAAGGCACACACCTGCGGAAGGCCTCCGATCATTTCGCCAAGCAGAACATCAAGGTGCTCCGCGACCGGGTGACGGGGCTAGCGCGCGCGACAAAGCAGGCGAAGCTCGCCAGTGGCGCCAGTCTCGGCTATGACAAACTGCTGATCGCCACCGGCTCGCACGCAATCTCGCCGCCGATCCCGGGTATCGATCTGCCGGGCATTTTTAACTGCTGGACCTTGGCGGATAGTCGCAATATTGCGTCCCGCGCCAAGCCCGGCGCGAAAGTATTGTTGATGGGTGCCGGCTTCATTGGCTGCATTATTCTGGAGGCGTTGGCGCAGAGTGGCGCGGATCTGACCGTCGTGGAGATGGCTGATCGGATGGTGCCACGCATGATGAACGACATCGCCGGCAATCTCATCAAAGGCTGGTGTGAGAAAGAAGGCGTTAAGGTGCATACCTCGACGCGAGTGACGGCGATCAGAAAAGGGTCCGCGCACCCGTTTACGGTCGAATTGAGCTCGGGCAAATCAATCGAGGTCGATCTCATCGTGTCGGCCACCGGTGTGAAGTCGAATATCGATTTTCTGGCCGGCAGTGGTATCGACACTGATCACGGCATTCTGGTCAATCAGCACATGCAGACCAACGACCCGGATATCTTTGCTGCCGGTGATGTGGCCCAGGGCCGAGATTTCTCAACCGGCGAGTACACGGTGCAGGCTATTCAGCCGACTGCGACCGAACACGGGCAGCTTGCGGCGCGCAACATGGCGGGGCAGTTGGGCGCGGTACATCGCGGCAGTGTGAACATGAATGTGTTGGACACCCTCGGTTTAATTTCAAGCTCCTTTGGTCTATGGATGGGCACGCCCGGTGGTGACTCCGCAGAGCTCCTGAATCGCGAGCGGTTCAAGTATCTCAACCTGCAATTCGATGGGGAGGTGCTGGTGGGCGCAACCAGCCTTGGGATGACGCAGCATATCGGTGTCGTCCGCGGACTCATTCAAACCAAGACTCGCCTCGGTAAGTGGAAGGACAAGCTCTTGGAGGATCCGACCCGTCTCATGGAGGCCTATCTCGCGAATACGCAGGCGGTAGGCTTTAACGCGGCGGTGATGAAGTAGGCGGAAGCCGTCACAGGTTACACGCTGAAGCGGCAAGGTGGCGCTATGCGCAGTTTTGTTGACTGGATTGCTGCGCTTCGCTCGCAACGACGGGGAATACGCAGAAATCTCATAGGGCGGAAAAGCGCAGCGCCTTCCGCCGAATGCCACTCCCAGTTCAAGTAAGCATACCTTCCGCGCGAATTT
>JANOVQ010000665.1:0-6339 GCA_031417495.1 Pseudomonadota bacterium
CTGCCGTAATCCCGTCGACTCGAGCGACCAAACCAGCGCTGGCAGCGGGCGCCAGAACCAATAAAGAAGGACCAGGACAAGCGAGGTCGCGAAAACGTACAGGCTCCGTTCAATGGCGGCCGGCCAGTAGCGGGTCAGGGCGGCTTTAAAGCTCGGCCGCGCCATCACACTATGCTGGATGCCGAAAAGCGCGAGCAGCGCGAGGTCCATGGTGATCGCCAGCACGGCGGGCGTGTTCGGACCAATGTCGACACTCCGCGGAACGTAGAGATTGCCGACAAACCCGATGAGATACACAAAGACCGCGAAAAAGAATAAATACGCGAGGAGCCCAAAGCTAAAACGTAGTAAACGTCCCATTGGTCATCTCCGCTTAGGTTTTCCCGATTCTAGCACCGGAACAGATCTAACGAAGCCCATGCGTGGCACGCAGGGCGCGGCTCAGTGCCTCTCCGCTAACAGAGTCTCGAACACTGCCGCAATGTCTTTTTGGCCGTAGCCATTCGCGGCGGTTTGGTCAAGCAGCGCTTTGAGCGGTCGCAGCATGGCAGAATCGATCGCGCTAGCCTCAACGTCCACAATCATCTGGCGGAGCCCATCGTTCCAGATATCAAGCGTGGCCTGCACGTCTTCATCGTAACTCCGTTTAGCAATCTTCCTCCCCGCATCGTCGAGAACCCGCAGCAGAGATCCTCCGCTGATGAACGGCCCGATTACGTTGTGGGTGAAGGCTGCGACCGAAACACCGCTGCGCTGGCAGATGGCCGCGCCGAACAGATAGCTGAGCAACGCCGAATAAAGAAAAGCATAGCTTGCGCTGGTCACTGCGATGGTATCGGCCGGTCGCTCGCAAACCAGGCAGGGCCGCCCCCCCATTGCTGCAAGCACCGGCTGTAAACCATCAAATAAGTGCTTTGGCCCGCCGTACAGAACTTCACAGTTGCCCGCCCGAATGTCGTCGGGGTAAACCATGATGGCGCCTTTCAGAAAGGCAATGTCGTAGGACGCTGCCCATCGCGCCAACTCGTCCACTTCGTTCGCGAGGGTCGTGCTCAACTGCACCAGGCGCTTGCCGCGCAACGCCGCACCGACCTTTTCGGTCATGACGGCCTCAAAGGTGGCGGCGTGGTCGATCAGGCAAACCACCATCACCTCCGTGTCCTGCGCAGCAGCTTCAACACTCAGTGCCACCAATGCACCCGCCCTTGCCAACGGCTCGGCTTTTGCGGGCGTTCGGTTCCACGCAGTGACTCGGAATGCCTTGGCCAACAGGGAGTCCGCCAAGGCATGCCCCATATTGCCGAGTCCGATCACGCTGACTGTCATCGCTTGAATATTCCTTTTTTCAGACTCTCCTTTTAACGGCTCCTGTTCGATTGTTGTCATCAACGCAATGAAACGTGGGTCCGCGCGCAGCGGATCCAGTTCGGGATCGATACTCCACCACGCGACGGTATACGAGTGTTCGCCTGCGGCCTGAGCCAGCGCGGCGAGCGCGCCCTCCGTGTCGTGGAGCCCGACCTGTATTAGCGCGACGAATACGGCAGAAACGAATTCACTAGACGACCGTTCGCGCAGTTCGTTGAGCACCCTGGTCGCTTCCTCGGTGTTGCCGGCGTCGGCATAGGCGCGCCCGAGCGCCGAACTGTATTCTGCGGTGCCAAATTTTGCCGACTGCAGCGCGTGTTTCAGTTCAGTAATCGCCTCGGGATAGCGGCCCGTCCGCGCGTAGGCGCGCCCGAGCCACAAACGGGCATAGTCATACTCCGGGTTACTGCTCAGCGTGGCACGCAGTTCCACGATGACCTCCTCATACCGGCGCGCTAAATACAGGTTGACACTCAGCCACGTACTCGCTTCGGGCGATAGCGGATCGAGCACCACCGCGCGCCGCGACTCGGCAATGCCCTCGTCGAGATGGCCGGTGGCGACCAGGAACCAACCATAATATTGGTGAATGGAAGCCAGCGCGGGCTGCATCGCGAGCGCGGTCTGGAATTCGCGCTCCCCCGCTGCGGGGTCGCGCTCGTAGAGCAAGTGCGCGAAGCCCAGCCAGACGTGCGCCTCAGCCAAGGTCGGATCGAACTGCAAGGCCTTCTCGGCGGCCTCGCGCATGCGGGGATAAGAATGGCTTCCCGCCATCAGCCAATCGGTCCCCACAAAGTAGTAATAGGCCAGACCGTTGTAGGCGAGTGCGTAGCGCGGGTCACGCGCGATTGCCTGCTGCAGGTAGCGCATGCCAGTGGTGAAGTCGTTGAAGGTGGCGGTGGCCTGTTGGCCCTTGAGATAGAGTTGGTAGGCTTCTAGATCCTCTGTCGGCTTGCGCTCGATAATCTCGCGTTCGCCGGTCGCGAGGGTGACCTGCAGCGCCTCTGAAACGGTCTGCGCGATCTCGCTGCGGATGGCGCAGATATCTTTAAATTCGCGGTCGTAACGCTCGGACCACAGGTGATAACCATCGGCGGTATTAATGAGCTGCGCCGTGATGCGCACCTGGTTACCGGCCTTCGCCACGCTACCTTCGAGCACCGCGCCGACGCTGAGCGCCGTGCCGATGGCGCGCACGTCTTCGTTCTTGCCTTTGAAGGCGAACGAGGAGGTCCGCGCCGCGACGTGTAATCCCGACACCTTCGACAGCGCGGTGATCAGGTCTTTCATGACGCCATCGAGCCCCGCTTCGTAGATCTCTAACGGCTCGTGGGTACGTTTCAGTGCACAGCGTCCATGCGCATGCCAGCGGGTGGGTTGACCAAAGGCTTCGCTATTGTTTAAGAATGGGCTCAGAGTTGAATGGCATTTAACTTAAGCTGCGCCATTGCGAAAGACGTCGAATTCGGCCCGACTTACTCTGAGAGACGTCATTCCCGCGAAAGCAGGGCAAAACTCCGGGATCCATGGGCTTTTTGGAATATCGCTGGATCCCGGGTCTACGTGACTGCGTCACTCCGCCCGGGATGACGAGAAGACCAAACGCGCGCCATTCCATACCCTTTCAAGGCGTCTGCAACTTCGCGATCTGCGGCGGGGTTTTTCCTGTGTCCGTTCTAGGTGAGAATGACGGCCTTCGAGTGCTCGATTCCCGCGCGCAGCGGGGGAATCGAAAATCAATGCGGGTCTCTAAGCGGCACCAAGCCCTTAGCCTCAAACCAGCATCACGCAGAACAAAGGGATGCCGCCTAGATGGTGCTGATGATCGACAACTACGATTCCTTCACCTACAACCTAGTGCAGTACTGTGGCGAGCTGGGGCACACGGTGCAGGTGGCGCGGAATGACGCCATCGATTTGGCGCAAATTCGTGCCTTAAAACCCTCGCACCTCATCGTATCGCCCGGCCCGTGCACCCCGAACGAGGCGGGGATATCGCTAGCAGTGGTGCGCGAATTAGCCGGCGAGATCCCGATCCTCGGCGTTTGCCTCGGTCACCAGAGTATCGGGCAGGCCTTCGGCGGCAAGGTGATTCATGCGCGGCAGGTCATGCATGGCAAGACCTCGCCAATCCATCATCGTGGGACTGATGTCTTCCACGCTATCCCGGATCAATTTATCGCCACGCGCTATCACTCCCTGGTGATCGAGAAGGACTCCTGTCCAGCGTGTTTGGAGGTGACGGCGTGGACGACGCTGGCGTCGGGGGAGGTGGATGAAATCATGGGCGTGCGGCACCGTGAATTGGCCGTGTTCGGCGTGCAATTTCACCCCGAGGCCATCCTCACCCAGCATGGTCATCTGCTGTTGCAGAATTTTTTCGCACAAACGCTCTGATTGCCCCCGTCCTGCATGAATATCCGCGACGCCATTGCGCAGGTTGTTGATCATCGCGATCTAAGCCTCAGTGAGATGACGGCCGTGATGCGCCAGATCATGGCGGGCGAGGCGACGCCGGCGCAAATTGCGGGGTTGTTGGTCGCGCTGCGGCAGAAGGGTGAGACCGTGGACGAAATCACGGCCGCGGCGCGCGTGATGCGCGAACTCTCGGTGAAGGTCGAGATTCAGGTGGCGCCATTGATCGACACCTGCGGCACCGGCGGTGATGCGAGCGGCACCTTCAATATTTCGACGGCGGCCGCCTTCGTCGTCGCGGCCGGCGGTGGCTATGTGGCCAAGCATGGCAATCGCTCAGTCTCGAGCGCGAGTGGCTCGGCCGATTTTCTCGAGGCAGCGGGCGCTCGCCTCACCCTGAGCCCCCCGCAGATAGCCCGCTGCATTCAGGACACAGGTTTCGGTTTCATGTTTGCACAGGCACATCACGGCGCGACCCGCCATGCGGCCGGACCTCGTCGTGAGCTTGGCATTCGCACCTTATTCAATGTGCTCGGCCCGCTGACTAATCCAGCTGCAGCGCCGCTGCAGCTGGTGGGCTTGTTCCACCGCGAATGGGTGCCGCGCATCGCGGAAGTTTTACAGCGCCTCGGCAGTACGCGGGCAATGGTCGTGCATGCCGCCGATGGCCTTGACGAAATCAGCGTGAGTGGCCCCACCCTCGTCTCCGAATTGAACGCCGGGGTGATCTCGCACTACCAAATCCTGCCTGCGGCCTTCGGCATCAACACCGCCCCGCTCGACGAGTTGAAAGTGCACAACCCGCAGGAGAGTCTCGCGCGCATCCAGGCGGTGTTCGGCAACGCGCCTGGTCCCGCGCGCGATATCGTCGCCCTCAACGCCGGCGCCGCACTCTATCTATGCGGCTTGAGTGCCGATCTTCGCGGCGGCTATGAAAGCGCCTTGCAGCTGATCGCGAGCGGCGCGGCGCACGATCATTTCGCGCGCTATATCGCCCTTACCCAGGCCCTGGCGGGGCCGGATAATCCTTGAGTAACGCGCTATGTCATCGGAAATAACGCCACTCGCGCCTGGCACAGACCTCCTGCACGAAATCTTCGCCCATAAACGCGCGGAAGTGCTCGCGCGTGCTGCGCGAACCTCATTGGCCGCACTGCGCACTGCGGCCCGCGCGCAGCCGCCGCCGCGCGGCTTCGAAGCAGCGCTGCGCCGCAAAGTGGCCGAAGGTGCTGCCGGCGTAATTGCCGAATGCAAAAAGGCCTCGCCCAGCAAGGGGGTCATGCGGGAGCCCTATGCCGTGCGCGAGATCGCGGCGTCTTATGCGAATGCCGGCGCCGCGTGTCTTTCGGTATTAACGGATGGAAAATATTTCCAGGGGGCTGACGAACATTTACTGGCCGCGCGTGCCGCCTGCGCGTTGCCAGTCATCCGCAAGGATTTCATGTGCGACGAATATCAGATTTACGAGTCCCGCGCGCTCGGCGCCGACTGCGTGCTGTTGATTGTGGCCGGGCTCGATGATGGAACTTTGCAGGGATTAGCGGATACCGCGCGCGAACTCGGCATGGACGTACTGTTGGAAGTGCATGATCGCGAGGAACTCGAACGCGCGCTGCGCTTGCGTCTGCCGCTGATCGGGATCAATAACCGCGACCTCAAACGCTTCGTGACGAACATCGACACCACGCTCGGACTGTTGAACGATGTGCCGGCTGACCGCCTGGTGGTGACAGAATCCGGCATCGGCACACGCGCCGACGTCGCGCGGCTGCGCGCGCGCGACGTGAAATGATGTATGGTTGGCGCAGCCGTCAGTCGCAGCCCAGATCCGGGCGCGAAGCTCGCAGAGTTATTCGGTTAAATCGGGTTCGTGAGACACACAATGCGGCTACCGTTACGACACTAGAGCGCCGAGGCCCTTACCTCTCAGAGGCGTTGGTGAGATTGGTCGGCGCGCGCCTCCCGAGCAAGCGACCCAGGGATGGGATGAGCGCCGCGAGGGCGGTAACTTCGAGATTCAGGGATGAATCTTGAAGTGGTAGCGCTGACCAATCTCATCAACGCCCTCCGGCACTGCGGACGAGCCTTCGGCCCTGTTATTTCGCAGCGCTGAAAGCCAAACAATTGCCACTGGGATCGGCAATCGCGAACCACGCCTCGGTGCGTCCCGCCGAGGTGATCAGCGTGGTCGGCGCCATCCGATAGGTGATCCCGACATAGTTCAGATGATCCACTGCACGATGCCAATCTTCCCAACTCATCTCCAGTCCAAAGTTCGGTACTGGAATGGTTTTGCTGCCGCGCCGTCCGCTAACTGATACCGGCATCGTCGCGGTGCGGAAAGCACGCAGGATTCCACCGAAGAAGGCTAACTCCAAGGTATCGCTGTCTTCACGCTCAACTTTTGAGCCGAGCACATCCACATAGAACACGCGCAGCGCGGCGAGATCGAGCGCCGGGATCGCGAGCTGGAAAGCCGGCCGGCTCGTGAACTCGGCCAGCGGACCGCTGGGTTTATTCGGATTGTTGTCCATAGGTCTTGAAGCGCTCCAGGAC
>JANOVQ010000666.1:0-1984 GCA_031417495.1 Pseudomonadota bacterium
AGCCTGCCCGTGCTGCACGGCCTGTGGCGGATGATGGACGAAGTCATCCACCGTTTCGAGGTCCCCACACAATCCTGTGTGCTGACCCATGTGACTAGCCAGATCCAGGCCATTGAAGCAGGTGCACCGGTCGATCTTGTGTTCCAATCGATTGCCGGTACGGAGGCCGCAAACCGCAGCTTTGGCGTCACTTTGGCGCTACTCAAAGAGGCGCGCGAAGCCGCGCTGAGTTTAAAGCGCGGAACGCTCGGCGATGACGTGATGTATTTTGAGACAGGGCAGGGCAGTGCGTTGTCGGCCAACGCGCATCACGGCGTCGATCAACAAACCTGCGAAGCGCGCGCGTATGCAGTCGCCCGCGAATTTAAACCGCTACTGGTCAATACCGTGGTGGGTTTCATTGGCCCCGAATATCTGTATGACGGCAAGCAGATCATTCGGGCCGGGCTCGAAGATCATTTCTGCGGCAAGTTGATGGGGCTGCCGCTCGGCGTTGACGTGTGTTACACCAATCACGCGGAAGCCGATCAGGACGACATGGACAATTTGCTAACCGTGCTCGCCGCCGCCGGGGTGACTTACATCATGGGGATTCCCGGGGCGGATGACATCATGCTGAATTATCAAAGCACTTCGTTTCACGATGCGCTTTATCTACGCAGCGTTTTCGGTCTCAAGCATGCGCCGGAGTTCGAAAGCTGGCTTTCGCGCATGCAACTCATCAATTCCCAAGGACAGCTGCAAGGCGTGACGCCGCGCGATCCCCTGTTACGCGCACTGACCGATATGACCCACGCCGCATGACTGCGCGAGCGCCGGTCCCGGTCGAGCCCAATCCCTGGACTGCGCTGCGCCAGTTTACGGACGCGCGCATTGCGCTCGGCAGAGTGGGTGCGAGCATGCCGACGGACGAAGTGCTGCGCTTCGGGCTGGCGCATGCATTGGCCCGCGATGCGGTGCATACCCCGCTCGATGTGCCGGCATTGTCGGCCGCACTCACGGCCGAGGGCCTCTCCTCGGTTACAGTCGCGAGTCGCGCCCCAGATCGCCCGAGTTATCTGCTGCGACCCGATCTAGGGCGTACGTTGCAGGAGGAGGCCATGCAGACGTTGCGTGATCTCAATACTTCAGTGGAACTCGTGTTTGTGATCGCGGACGGCCTATCTGCGGTCGCCGCGCAACGCCACAGCGTGCCCCTACTCGCCGAAATCCGCCCCCTCCTGCAGCCGAGCTGGCAGATCGGCTCGATTGTGATCGCAACCTTAGCCAGAGTCGCGCTAGGCGATGAAATCGGCGAACGTTTGCGCGCGCGCCTGGTGGTGATGCTGATCGGTGAACGGCCAGGCCTGAGCGCGCCGGACAGTCTTGGCGCCTATCTCACCTTTCAGCCACGATACGGGCGCACCGATGCGGAGCGGAACTGCGTGTCGAACATTCGTCCAGCAGGCCTCGGCTATCAAGCGGCTGCAAATAAGATTACGTGGTTAATCTCAGAAGCCTTGCGCCTGCAGCTAACCGGGATCGATCTTAAGGATGACAGCGAACAGGCTTTATTGCTGCGCTGATTTCAGCGCCAGCCACGAGCCATTGCGCGTCCGCGTTGAAGTTTCTATGCTGCCGGCAGGATCTACAGCAACAATAAAACGCCCGTTTCAGGCCCACACGAATTAAGGCAAAGCGCGAAGAAACCATATAAATCCAAAAAACTCGGGGGGTGAATGCGATGAATTCTGGCTTAAAACCAGGCGCCGATGCGGTGCTCGACGATGACCTCAAAGTCCTCCATAGCATGGGCTATGCACAGGAGCTGGCGCGGCGCCTGAGCCGCTTCTCGAACTTTGCGATTTCGTTTTCAATCATCTGCATCCTGTCGGGCGGCATCAATTCGCTGGCGCAGGCGACGTCCGGCGCGGGAGGTGCGGCGATCGGCTTGGGCTGGCCGCTTGGGGTGCTCATCTCGGGGGTCTTTGGCCTCGCCATGGCG